>CAZIRH010000142.1:0-10483 GCA_964541065.1 uncultured Solibacteraceae bacterium | reverse complement strand
CTCCAGGCCTGTTGGGGGGCACGCGACACACAGGCAAGAATGCCTATGCCACATTGGGCCCACGCAGAACTGGGGGAGGGCAAGGTCCGGAGAATGGCGACGCGGGCCTACCGGATCTCCGTCTTGGTGACGTTCATGAGTCGGAGCGCCTGGGCGGGGTCTTTGTAGTAGTACCGGACTTCATCTCCCGCCGTCCAGGTGCTGTTCGGCAGAGCCAGGTGCTCGTCGGGGACCGTAAAGGTGATCAGTCGCCGCTCGTTGGGCAGAAAGATGGTGACGGTCTTGCCGGCCCGGTCCACCCTGGGGAAGCGAGCCCCCGCTACCCGCCGATCGTCGCGGGAGACGCCCTCCGCGAGCGACAGCACCTCGCAGCGGATGGTCCTCAGGCTCTGGCCGGCGGCGTCGAAGACCACTACCCGCCGGCTCCGGAGGTCCAACTCGATCAGCCCGCCGGCCTGCGGCGCCGGACCCATAGCCCTCGGGTTCTCGGGAATCCGCACCGTGACCGGCGGCAGAACGTCGTACCGCGGCTTTCCGGGCTCCCGGTAGTTCGAGTCCAGGATGAGCGTGAGCAGGCCCTTTTGGGAGTCATAGGCCACCGCCCGGCCCTGGTTCACTTTGCCGAAGCCGCCACAGCCCACCAGCAGCGCCATCCAGAGGGCTGCCGGCAGCATCATCGACTGTGTCCGCGCTGCCATGGTTCCATCCTCGCTACCGTTCAGGCGTCGCGGCCAGCTCCTGTCGGACTCCTCGGAGGAACTTCACGAAGATGGCCAGCGACAAGGCCGCCACCAGGCACAGAATCAGGACCGTTGCCGCGGCGTCGAAAAGGGGCTTCCGTGCCGTGTCCACCGCTGCGATCAGCTTCAAGGCGACCGAGACCGCGCAGCCAACAACTGCGATTCCGAAGAAGAGCCGGATGCCGTACCCTTTGACGTACTTCGTGGCGATCGAGCCAATCTGCGCGCCCACCGAGGCCCCCACCAGCATGATGACCGCGGCCAGCAGCTCCGTGCGCCCCTTGAGGGTGTAAGAGGCGCAGCCGTACAGGGCCGAGATCACCACTTCGAACAGGTCCGTGCCCACGGCCACGTGGGTCGGGCAGCCGATCAGGTACACCAGCGCCGGCATGCGGACCAGCCCGCCGCCGATACCCAGGATCCCCGCCAGCCATCCCGTGAAGCAGCTTACCGCCATGGGCAGCCAGACTGAGCAGCGCAGGCCGGCGCGCGGGAAGTGGACCACCGGCGGGATCCTGATCCGGTGCAAGGTCTTGTGCCATGCGAGGCTGGTGGAGAGCGCATCCAGCGGCTTGCCGGAGGCCCGCGCCTCGCGCTGCTGGCGCGCCTTCTTGGCTACGTCAGCCAACACCAGGCCGGCGATCGAACCGAGCAGCAGCAGGTAGCAGACGCGCACCGTGGTGTCCACCTTGCCGATGCGCTCCAGCCACATGATCATCTGGCTGCCGGCCTCGAACCCGCAAACCGTCCCGATGGTCATGATCAGCCCCAGCCGGTAGTCCACGTTGCCGAACCTGGCGTGCCGCATGGTCGAGATCAGCGACTTGCCGGCCATGTGGGAGATGTCGGTGCCAATGGCGAAGGCCATGGGGAAGCCCAGGATGTTCAGCCCCGGGGT
The DNA here is from genome assembly GCA_964541065.1 of uncultured Solibacteraceae bacterium. Taxonomy (GTDB): domain Bacteria; phylum Acidobacteriota; class Terriglobia; order Bryobacterales; family Bryobacteraceae; genus VFZS01. The sequence goes on along the minus strand of CAZIRH010000142.1, from coordinate 8,845 downwards.
GACCATCCATCCTCCTCCCATGCCAAAGAAACCGCCGAGGATGCCCACGCCCAGGCCCAGAATGATCAGGCCCGGCCAGAAGACCTGAACTCCCGAGATGGGCATGAGCAAGTAGAGCCAGTCCATGCGATTCGTCTCCGATGCCGGGGCTCGCTCAGTGTTCCGCCAGCACCCTGGACTTCAGATCGACGCCCAGGCGGGCGAGCAGGAAATCGGTCAGCCCGCCCAGGGCCGCGCCCAGAGTCGGAATGACGGCCACGGTCACCAGCGTGAAGTAGACGAGGCTCTCATTGTGGAGGTTGGCCAACCAGGCCCGCCAGCCGCTCAGGCCGCGACTGTCGGCCACGATCACGATGGGCTCGGCCTGGCCTGCGGCCGCCAGCGCCACGGCCGGCGCCAGCCAAAGCAGCAGCGCCGGCAGGATGAGTTTGATCCACGACCTGCGCACGATTCACTCCTGGAATAGAAACTGCCCCATGTAGCTGAGGGCCAGCCCGGTGATCAGCAAGCCCAAGAACAGCCGGATCCAGCGCTCCGGCAGGTGCTTTTGCAGGCGTGCCCCGCAGTAGGTGCCGGCCAGGCCTCCTACGCCGAACAACGCGCCCAAAGCCCAGTCGGGCCGCACCGGGATGCCGCCGCCCAGCGGGGTGCGCGCCAGCGCCTCGAAAGAAGCCACGCCGGCGATCGAGGTGAGAAACGTCCCCAGCAGGGCCGCCCCGGCCACGGTGTAGATGGGCAGACGGAACACCGTGACCACGAACGGCGCGATGATGGCGCCGCCACCGATGCCGTAAATGCCGCCGATGAGTCCCACCCCGAGGGCCAGGACAAACAGCGCGGCGGGCCTGAAGGAGAAAACCTCGCCCCAGAACTCGTACTCGATGCGCCTCAGCGACACGCTTCTGGTCTTGACAACCGCCTCGGGTGGCAGCCCGGCAGGGCCTTTCCCGCCGCTGGCCCGGCGCTCCTCGCAGCGGGCCTCGAACTTTTTGGCCAGGGCCATCTGCTGTGCGCAGCGCTGCCAGGAGCGGGCCGCGGCCTCCCACAGCAGGCGGGCGCCCAGGCCCAGCAGCACCAGGCCGACGAAACACTTGGCGGCGCGCGCCTCCGGCAGGTAGCGCACCCGGACAACGGCTCCGGCAAACACCCCAGGCAGGGTGCCGAGAATCACCACCCAGGTCAGCGGCCAGGCCAGGCGACCCTCGCGCATGTAACGATAGACGCCCCCGGGAATGGCCACGATGTTGTAGACCAGGTTGGTCGCGCTGGCCGAGGGACTGGCATAGCCCAACACGCTCATCTGGAACGGCAGCAACAGAAAAGCTCCCGACACCCCAGCCGAGGCGGTCAACGATGCGAGCACGAAGGCCACCAGCGGGGGTACCAGCGGGAAGACGTCAACTCCCGATACCGGAAAGTACATCCTCGGCTCGTTCATTCATTATCGCCCCACCACCGGGGCCGGTGCCGCCCGGATCCTGGTCTGGATCAGCGACTGGGGCGCCGAGACTTTGGAGCCTGGGGCCGGGTTTCTTCATGCGGGTGAAGCACTCCAGGTACGGAATGTACACTGAAGGAGGGTGAAGGGTTGTGGTTCGGCATCGCAGATTGGCGGCGATAGCGGCGCTGGCGCTGTGCGCTGCGCCTTGCGCGGGGCTCGCGGCGGGCAGGACCTGGGTGGCACGCGCCGCGGGTCCGGCCTCCTGGCAGGTGATCCTTCATCAGCTCATCCAGGCTTGGCAGTACGCCCAGCTCAGCCGGACCTTGCCTCTGGCGGGCGCCGGGCAGGTGGCAGGCCGACTTCAGCCTGAAGTTCCAGCTTCCGGCGGACCTGCCGCCGGCCTATGGGCAGTACACCGTGAAGGCCACCGGCTGGCTGGCCGACATCTGGGGCAACCGCTGCGAGGGCGGAGGCACCTACAGGTTCTGGATCGCCAACGAGCAGCAGGGGGCCAACAAGATCGAGCCGGTGCTCATCTACGAGAGGAAGGAGAACCCTGGGCCTTATGACACGCGGGTGCAGGGCATCGGCGTCTCGAACCTCCAGATCCGCACCTCCAACGGCTACTCGCCTCATCTGTTCCCCGAGTACATCACCGACTGGGCCTACTACTGCACGGGCGCGCCGCGTCCGGGCTTCATGTCGCGGTTCCTGGTGGGTGAGGACGGCGGGCGCGCAGCGCGTGACGCTGGACGTGCCCGGCACCTACCGCTTCTCCCTGGCCGGCGTCTGGGAGGGTCACTACGGGTACATGCCTGGGTTGCCGCCCGAAGGCGGCGAGATCTACGTGGTCGAAAAGGACCGCCCGCCGGACGCCCCGCGCCTGCGGCTGAACCTGCCCGTGCAGTCCACCTTCACGCCCACCGTGGGCCTCACCATCACCGGCACCAGCACGGCGGACGTGGTTGAGTTCGCCGCCGTGATCCCCGGCGCGGTGATCGATCAGGGCGCGCTGGCGGTCAGTGGGGGCAAGTTCCAGTATTTCTTCGACCCCACCGCCATCAACCGCCAGACGCCCACCTACGACACCATCTACATCCCCGCCGGGCGGCCCGAGATCCGCGACGTCGTGCACCTGACCTTCTCGTCGAAGGAACGCGCGGCCGACGGCCGGACCTACCACTCCTTCACCCGCGTCATCCTCCGCGGAAACCAGGTAATATACGTCAAAGACTGAGGTTCCACCTACATGGACGCGATTGAGGTTCTCAAGACCAGGCGCTCGGTACGCGCCTTCACAGGCCAGTCCGTTCCCCGGGAGGTGATCGAGGACATCATCGACTGCGGGCGGCTGGCGGCTTCGGCCATCAACATCCAGCCCTGGGAGTTCGTGGTCGTTACGGACGCCGAGATGCGCCGCAAGATCGCCGCAACCACCGACCACGGCAAGTTCATCGCGGACACTCCCGTCTGCGTGGTGGTGCTGTGCCGCGAAACCAAGTACTACCTGGAGGACGGCAGCGCGGCCACCCAGAACATCCTGCTGGCCGCCCGCGCGCACGGGCTCGGCTCCTGCTGGGTGGCGGGCGACAAGAAGCCCTACGCTGGCCAGATCGGCCGGCTCGTGGGTGCGCCCGAGGGCTTCAAGCTGGTGAGCATGGTGGCTCTGGGGTACCCCGCCGAGCACCCCGAGAGGCCCAAGCGCCCGCTGGCCGACGTGCTGCACTGGGAGCGCTTGCCCTCCCCCAGTCTGAGCGCCGAACACGTAGAATAGGCCTCCAGGCCTGTTGGGGGGCACGCGACACACAGGCAAGAATGCCTATGCCACCTTGGGGCCCACGTAGAACTGGGGGAGGGCAAGCTGGGGGCGGTATTGACATCCCTGTGTGACGTGGGCATACTACTGGAAGATTGGGCGGCTCTCTTTGCGCATTCATACGGGCGGCATCAAATCACACCGGAAGGAGATCCCTATGAGTACTAGGACGATTCTGACCATCCTGATCGCGCTCACGCTTGCGGCCTCGCTGGCCGCGCAGACCAAGATTTCCGGCACCTTGCAGTGCGGAAAGTCCGACCCCGTCTACACCATCCCGGTCGGCGACCGGCCTGACCACGTCTTCACCCTCTCCAAGACCACGTGCACCTGGGTCAAGCCTCCCGAGATGGCAGGAGTGGCGGCCAAGGATCACGAGTACACGGCCTCCGGCGACATCACCGGCAGCCGCCTTCGCAACAGAACCGCGGCCTTCGGCAACATGGCCAGCGGGGACCGCTACTTCACCGTTACCACAGGCTCAGGCACCGTGAAGGACGGCGTGATCCAGACCGCCGAAGGCACTTGGAGCTACACCGGCGGCACCGGCAAGCTCAAGGGTCTCAAGGGCAAGGGCACCTACAAGGCCACAGGCGCTCCGGACGGCACCTTCACCATCGAGGTCGAGGGCGAATACCAGCTTCCGTAGTGAGCGGGCTCAGATCTCGGACACCGCAGTGACCGGGCGGCGGAGGGAGGGTCACTTCTCCGCGCTGGGGGAGGCGGAGCTGCCGGTTGACTTGGATTCGGTCTTCGCGGGCTGGGGCGCCGCGCCCTCTTCCTTGCCGGCCTTCTTGCCGTCGCCGGCCCGGGCGTAGTCGGTGACGTACCACCCGGTACCCTTGAACCGGAGCGCGGGCGGGGACAGCAGGCGCTCCAGTGCTCCGCCGCAATTCTCGTGAGTCTCCAGCGGCGCCTCCGAGAACCTCCGGAGAACTTCGAAGATCGCCCCACAGCGGTGGCACTTGTACTCGTACAAAGGCATGGGCAGAGATCTCTAACCGGCAGCCTTCTTGATTCGCTCGGTCAGCACTTCGATAGCTTTCCTGAGGAGGTTGTCCTCGCCCGCCTTGGCGGGCGGCGGGGCCTCGGGACGCTCGGGAGGCGCCTCCTCCTCCAGTTGCACGACCGGTTCGGCTTCCATCAACGCGACCGTGGGTGTGACGCCGGTATCCTGAATGGCCTTGCCGCCGGGCGAGTAGTACTTCGCCACCGAAAGGACGATGGCGCTGCCATCGTCCATAGTGACGGCCTGCCGCAAAGCAGCGTCCCCGTAAGTGCGTTCCCCGACCACTTCGGCGCGCTTCTGATCCAGTAGCGCGGCGGCCGCGATCTCGGCCCCGCCGGCCGTCCCGCGGTTGGTAATGACCACCAGCGGCAGCCGCGTGGCCAGCTTCGCGGGATCGGCCTCAAAGTTGCGCCGGGCCACCCGCTGTCCTTGGAGGTAGGCGAGCAGTCCCTTGTCCAGAAAAAGATTCGCCAGTGCCAGCCCGTCTTCGGGCGTGCCGGTCGAGCAGTTGCGCACGTCCAGGATGATGCCCTTCGGGTTGTGCTTCAGCAGGTCCGCCAGTGCGGAACCCACCTGTGTTGCTCCCCCGGCGAGCAAGCTCTCGGCCTGGATGTAGCCAAGTTGCTCTTCCAGCAGCTTGTGCGTCACCGGGGGGTACCGCAGCATAGCCCGGGTGAGGGTGATCTTCTTGGGCTCCGGCTGCCGCACCGTCAATACGGAGATCTCGACCGTGCTGCCCGCCTGGCCGTAAAGCAGCAGGTCGGCATAGGCCAGGGGCATGTCGCGGGTGGAAACCCCGTTGACGGCTTCGATCATGTCTCCGGTGGAGAGCCCCACCTGCGCCGCCGGCGTCCCCGGAATGGCGTCCACCACGCCCAGGTAACCGTACTTCTTCGACAGCACCAGGCCCACGCCCGCGCGCGGCGTGTCGCGGTGTTTCAAGTACTCCTTGTACTGCTTGGCGTTCAGGTAGCTGGCAAAGGGGTCGATGGATTCCAGCAGGCCGTTGATGGCGCCCAGCGTGACGTTGGCCAGGTTGGGCTCCTCGACGTATTCGCTCTTGATGCGCGACAGCACTTCGGTGTACACCGCCAGTTGGCGGTAGGGCGCCTCGCGCGCCTGGTCCCTCGCGAGCACCGCGCCGGTCACCACCAGCGCGACCAGACACGTGGAAACCACCACCACAATGATCTTCAGACGCTTGTACATGGCGTTGCGGCTGCTTTCAGTATAGCAGAAGGCCTTCAGTTACTTCTGCTTGCGCTGGAATTGCCGGAGCACGCGCTCGACGTACTGGCGCGTCTCGGGGTAGGGCGGCACGTCGCCGTGGCGATCGACGGCGCCGGGGCCGGCGTTGTAAGCGGCCAGGGCCAGGGGCGCGGAGTACCCGTATTTCAAGAGCAGTTCGCGCAAGTAGCGGGCGCCAGCGTCGGCGTTCTGTGCCGCATCATGAGGGTCCGCCCCGAGCAGTTCCGCGGTGCCGGGCATCAACTGCATGAGGCCGATGGCGCCTTTGGGGGAAACCGCGCGGGGGCGGTGGCCACTCTCGACCTGGGCGACACTCTCGACAAACTCCGGAGGCAGCCCCCACCGCGCCGCCGCGCGGCGCACCACTTCCCGGGGAGCGGCAGGCGGAGGAGGCGGGGCAGGAAGCTTGAGAACTGGGGCAGGCGCCGCTTCAAAGCGCTCCACCAACGCGGCCGGAAACTCGATGCTGCCGCCGTTCACAAACAGGCGCACGGTGGCGCCGTCCACTTCGTGGCGGTCCACGCGCAGCACCGAGCCGTTGACCAGCACGGCGTGCTCGGCGGCCAGTGCGGCCCACGCCAGCCACAACTGTAACATCACTACTCGCACCAGGCCCTCACCAAGTTGGACGCGCCGCTGGCGCGGGGCGTGCACTCTATTTGGACGGCTCCTCCGGTTTGGGCTTCGCCCGGCCGCCGGCGAGCATGCCGGCCATAAGCAACTCCTTCTCGTCGGCGAAGCGCAGGATGGTGCGCGGGCGGGGGCCGACTGGGATATGCTTCCAGCAGGCGTCGGGGCCGAAGAGCCCGGGCCATTGAGATGAGCGTGCCAGCTCCAGCCCTGGTGGCGGGTTTCCCGGGATCCCGCCGGTTCCTGGCGCTGCTGCTGGTCTTGTTCGTCGCCAGCGGATGTTCCGCGTTGATCTATGAAATCGTGTGGCTCCAGTTGCTGCAACTGTCGATCGGATCCTCCGCGGTTTCGCTGGCTGTGTTGCTGGGAACCTTCATGGGCGGGATGTGCCTCGGCAGCATGGCCTTGCCGCGCTTCGTCTCTCCGCGGCGCCATCCCTTGCGCGTCTATGCGCTGATCGAACTGGGGATCGGGATCTGCGGAGTGGCCATCTTGCTGGGGATGCCCTATCTCGACCGACTGTATGCAGCCATTGCCCGGCCGGGTCTGCCGGGGATTTTGCTGCGCGGCGCGATGTGCGCGGTGTGTTTGTTGTCACCAACCGTACTGATGGGCGCCTCGCTGCCGGCGATGGCGCGGTGGATCGAGACGACGCCGCGAGGGGTCTCGTGGCTGGGCTTCTTCTATGGCGGGAACATCGCCGGAGCGGTGCTCGGCTGTGTGCTGGCGGGTTTCTACCTGCTGAGAGTGCATGACGCGGCGACGGCTACCTTTGCCGCTGCGGCGCTCAACGGGGCGGTGGCTTTGACCGGCGCCGGCCTGGCGGCTCTGACGCCATACCGCGCGCGATCCGGAGGCCCACCTGAGGAGGGCGCCGCGCGCGCGCCGGATGCGTGGCCGGTATTCCTCGCCATCGCACTGTCAGGATTGTGCGCGCTGGGCGCCGAGGTAGTCTGGACACGCCTGTTGTCGCTGATGCTGGGTCCGACCGTGTACACCTTCTCCATCATTCTGGCGGTGTTCCTGGCGGGACTGGGAATGGGCAGCAGCGCCGGGGCGTACTTGTCACGCCGGATCGCGCGACCGCGGATCGCGCTGGGGTGCTGCCAGATGCTGTTGACCGCGGCGATCGCCTGGAGCGCGTATGTGCTCGCCCGGTCCCTTCCCTATTGGCGCATCAACCCATCCCCTTCAGACCCCTGGTCCAAGTTCCAGCTTGACGTGGTGCACTGCCTCTGGGCGCTTCTGCCCGCGACGTGCTTGTGGGGAGCGAGTTTTCCGCTGGCCCTGGCCGCCGCGGCCCGGCGCGAGCAGGACCCGGGACGGCTGGCAGGGCGGGTCTACGCAGCCAACACCGCGGGCGCCATCGTTGGCGCCCTCGCCTTCGGCATGCTGTTGATACCCGCCGTGGGCACGCAGCAGTCGCAGCGGCTCTTGATCGGGCTGTCCGCGGCGGCCGCGCTGCTGGCGTTGGCGCCGCGGCGGCTTAGCCGGCGCGCGGCGGTCCTGCTCGCCTCGATACTGGTTGCGGCCCTGCTCGTCTGGAGACTGCCGGCCATCCCTTGGGGAGTGGTCGCTTATGGCCGCCAACTCCCCACCAGGAGCCTCCTGGGAAATCTCGTATACATGGGCGAGGGCATGAATGCTTCCTTCGCCGTATCGGACCTGTACGGGACCCTCCGTTTCCATGTCAGCGGCAAGGTGGAAGCCTCGAGCGACCAGCAAGACATGCGGCTGCAACGGATGCTGGGGCATATCCCGGCGCTGCTGCACCCCAAGCCGCGGTCGGTGCTGGTGGTAGGGTGCGGGGCCGGAGTCACCGCCGGTTCGTTTGTCGTGCACCCCGAAGTGGAGCGCATCGTCATCTGCGAGATTGAACCGCTGATCCCGCCGGCCGCGGCTCGTTACTTCGGCCACGAGAATCATGCCGTGCTGCGCGACCGGCGGACGGAAGTGGTCTACGACGACGCGCGCCACTTCATCAGGACGGCTCCCGACAGGTTCGACGTCATTACCTCCGACCCCATTCATCCGTGGGTGAAAGGCTCGGCCGCCCTGTACACCAGGGAGTACTTCGAGCTGTGCAAGCAGCGCCTGAACCCCGGCGGATTCGTGACCCAGTGGGTGCCTCTGTACGAGAGCACCCTCGAGGTGGTCAAGAGCGAGATCGCCACGTTTTTCGAGGTCTTTCCGAACGGAACCATCTGGGGCAACGACACCGCGTTTGAAGAGGGCTATGACATCGTGTTGCTGGGACAGACCGGCGCGGCCAGGATCGATGTCGAGGAACTCGAGCGGCGGCTGAATCGCCCGGACCATGCCGCGGTGGTGAAATCGCTGCGGGAGCTGGGCTTTGGATCAGCGCTGCATCTTCTGGGCACCTATGCGGGACAGCGCCGCGACTTGCAGCCCTGGCTCAGGGGCGCTCAGATCAACCGGGACCGGAACCTGAGGCTGCAATACCTCGCTGGGATGGGGCTCAACCTGCAAGGAGCCTTATTCATCTACGAGGAGATGTTGCGCCACCGCAGGTTCCCCGAGGAACTCTTCGCAGCGTCGTCGTCGCATGAAGCGGCGCTGCGTAAGATGCTGGGGCGGCGGTGACATTTTGCGCCGGAGCACCTTCGTGGGGCAAACCTGGAGGTTCGCCCCAGTGTGCCCAGCATGGGCTGATTCTATGAAGTTGGAATGTACTTCACGG
>CAZIRH010000141.1:0-10523 GCA_964541065.1 uncultured Solibacteraceae bacterium | reverse complement strand
TTTCTTCCGCGAGTGGGACTACGAGCGCATCCGCGAGCTGCACGAGGTGGGCACCCGCATCGCCGGCGCCGCCGCGCTGATGACCGACACCACCATGACCGAGCGCGTCTTGGCGGCCACCTGGCCGGGCCACTTCAACAAGCCCCTGGCCGAGGCGCTCCACGCCAACATCAAGCGCGTGGGGAGCCCCGAGTGGTCCGAGGCGGACGAGAAGCTGGCGCGGGCGGCTCAGGCCGAGTTGAAGGCAAAGCCAGAGGGGATGAGCAAGCAGATCAGAGAGTTGAGGCCGCCGGGCACGGAGCGCGGCGGCGCGGGCTCGGACGACATCGCCGAGGTCTCCTGGAACCTGCCCACGGTGGTGCTGCGGTTCCCGGCCAACATTCCCGGCATGATCGGCCATCACTGGTCGAGTGGCATCGCTATGGCCACGCCCATCGCGCACAAAGGCTCGACCGTCGGCGCCAAGGCCCAGGTGCTCACCGCGCTGGACCTGCTGCTCAACCCCGAGCTGCTGGCCGCCGCCCGCCAGTACTTCACCGAGCAGACCAAAGAGGTCCAGTGGAGGTCGCTGATCCCGGAAGGCACGCAGCCGCCCATCGACTTGAACCGCGAGAAAATGGAGCGCTTCCGGGGGCAGCTTCAGAAGCTGCGCTACGATCCCGCGAAGCACAAGAGCTATCTGGAGCAATTGGCCATCGAGTACCCGACGGTGCGGTAAGCCGGGCGGCGGGCAGGGCGCGGGGTCTCTGGTAGACTCGAATTGCGCCGTGCAGGGCGCGGAGTCGGGCAGCATGCAAGCGCTGGCGTTCTGGAAGGCGGTGACCATGGACCAGGCGGGTTTCCTGGAGGGGCTGCTTTCTGTCCTCGAGGGGAATGGGACCCGGTACTGCGTCATCGGGGGTCAGGCGGTGAACGCTTACGCGGAGCCGCTGGTGAGCCTGGACCTGGACCTGGCGGTCGCGGCAGAGGATCTGGAGACGGCCGAGTCTGTGTTGCGGCGGCAGTTCCAGGTGGACAAGTTAGCGCACAGGCTGAACGTGTCGCAGCCGGGCTCGCGGCTTCGGGTGCAGGTCCAGACCGATCCGCGGTATGGGGCGTTCGTGGAAAGGGCGGCGGTGCGCGAGGTGCTGGGCCTGCGCCTGCCAGTGGCGAGCATCGAAGACGTGCTGCTAGGGAAGGTGTGGGCGGCACTGGATCCGGAAGGGCGGGCCAGCAAACGGCGCAAGGACCTGCTGGACATCGAGCGGATTCTGGAAGCGCGGCCGGAGTTGCGGGAGCGAGTTCCGCAGGAGATCCTGGCGCGGCTGTGGCCGGGCTGAAGCCCGGCGCAGGCCGAGAGCCTGCCCCGCGGGAGGCTACCAGAGAACTTGGATAGGGTACCGGCGCAAGAGGTCGTCGGCGGAGAGGAGGGGGAGGCGCTCGACGGCGCACTGGGCGGCCAGGAGGCGGCCAAAGGGGTCCTGGGTCTGTCAACGGTGCGTCCCAGCCGGGAGAGAATTCGATGGTTCCGGCGGCGCTGCCCAGGACGCGCTTGGGCTTGGGCTGGACGCGAACCAGCTTGACGACGGGCTTGCCGGCCTTGGCGATGATGATCTCCTCGCCCTGGAGGGCGCGCTCGATGAGGCGGGAGAGGTGGGTCTTGGCCTGTGAGTGTGCTGCCCCGGCTTTCCGGCTTTCAGCTTTCGGTCTGGTATCATACCAAACGGCATTCTGCCGAAGGTTCGCCACACGCCATGACTAGACGCGATGTGATCCGCGCCGCCTCAGCGGCGGTCGGTTTCCCTTGCATTTCCCAAGCGCAGGTGCGCCGTCCCAACATCCTGTTCGTCATGACCGACGACCAGCGCTGGGACGCCATGAGCTGCGCCGGCAACCGGATCTTACGTACGCCCAACATGGACCGGCTCGCCCGCGAGGGCGTCCGCTTCACGGAGGCTTTCGTCACCAACGCGCTGTGCTCGCCCAGCCGCGGGACCATCCTGACGGGGCTCTACTCGCACGCCCACGGCGTCACCACCAACAGCGGCAAGTCGCACTACCTCCGCGAGGGCCTGGCGACCTTTCCCAGGCTGCTCCAGCAGGCCGGCTACTACACCGCGGTGGTCGGCAAGTGGCACATCGCCACGCTGCCCGCCGGGCTGGGCTTCGATCACTGGTGCATCTTCCCGGGCCAAGGAGTGTACGACGACCCGGTCATGATCGCCCACGGCGCGCGGGTGCAGTTCCGCGGCAATTCCGAGGACGTGGTGGGCGACCAAGCCCTGGAGGTCCTCAAGAGCCGCCCCAAGAATAAGCCCTTCTGCCTGCTCTACCACTTCAAAGCGCCGCACCGCGCCTGGCTCCCGGCGGAGCGCTTCCGGAAAGCTTACGAAGACGTCACCATCCCGGAACCGTCCACCTTCAACGTCGATCTGAGCGGCCGGCCGGAGTGCGTGCGCTCGACCGACATGCAGATCGCCGACATGCCTGATTTCCGCGAACGCGGCGTGCCGGCCCACCTGCCGCGCGAGGAGCGCAAGCGGCTCAACTACCAGGTTTTCATGAAGAACTACTACCGCACGCTGCTGGGGGTGGACGAGAACCTGGGCCGGGTGCTGGACTGGCTGGACAAGCAGGGTTTGACAGAGAACACGGTGGTCATTTACACGGGCGACAACGGGTTCTTCCAGGGCGAGTACGGCATGTTCGACAAGCGGCTGATGTACGAGCCGTCGATCCGCGTGCCGATGCTGCTGCGCTACCCCGCGGAGGTGAAGGCCGGGATCGTAGACCGAGAGCAGATGGTTCTGAACAACGATGTGGCGCACACGGTTCTGGACTACGCCGGCGTGGCGCGCCCCAAGGCAATGGAGAACCACGGGCTGAGCTGGCGGCCGATTCTGGAGGGTGCCGCGAAGAGCTGGCGCGAGAGCTGGCTCTACGAGTACTTCGAGTATCCGGCGGTGCACTGCGCGCCGAAGATGCGCGGGGTGCGGACCAGCCGGTGGAAGCTGATTCACTACATCCAGGCCCCGCAGGCCTGGGAACTGTTCGACCTGGAGAAGGACCCCGAGGAGCGGCGCAACCTGTACGGCGAGGCGGCCCATCGTGGGAAGGCCGAGGAACTGCGCCGCGAGCTGGAGCGCTGGCGGACGCTGGTGGAGGATGACCGCTCCGAGGACGGCATGCCTGCGGCCGCCTGCACCGAGCGCATGGCCAAGAGCTGAAGACACCGAAGTGAGTTCGTCCGAGACGCCATCGACCCAGTCGGCTGCGGCCACTGTGGCCGTAGTAGCCGAGAAGCCCTCTGTGGCGCGGGACTTGGCCCGAGTGCTGGGGGCGACCAAGCAGGGCGAGGGGTATCTGCACGGCAACGGGTACGTGGTCACCTGGGCCATCGGGCACCTGGTGGGCCTGGCGCAGCCGCACGAGATCCGGCCCGAGTGGCGGCACTGGCGGCGCGACCTGCTCCCCATGCTGCCCGATCACTGGCCGCTGGTGGTGCTCGAGGAGACCAAGCAGCAGTTCGAGGTGGTTCGCAGGATCCTGACCTCGGCGAAGGTGGGGCAGGTGGTGTGCGCCACGGACGCGGGGCGCGAAGGGGAACTGATCTTCCGCTACATCTACGAGGCGGCCGGGTGTGACAAGCCGGTCAGGCGCCTGTGGCTCTCGTCGCTCACCCAGGAAGCCATCCGCGCGGGGCTCGACCACCTGCGCGACGGGCGCGATTATGACGCCCTGGCCGATGCCGCGCGCGGTCGCAGCCGCGCCGACTGGCTGGTGGGCATGAACCTCTCGCGCGCTTACGCGCTGGCGCTGCGCGAGGAGCTTTCCGTGGGGCGGGTGCAGACGCCGACGCTGGCCATGCTGGTCGAGCGCGAGCTGGCCGTTCGCTCCTTTGTCCCCGAGGACTACCTCGAAGTGGTCGCCACCTTCGCTCCGGCCGAGCCGGAGGCCCCCGCGGGCGCCGCGTACCAGGCCACCTGGTTCAATCCCCAGGGAGAGAAGGGGCGCGAGACGCGGCTGCCCGCCGACGGCGAGGAAGCCGGCCGCATCGTCGAGCGCGCGCGCACGGGCCAGGCGCGCATCGAATCGGTGCAGGCCGAGACCCAGCGCCTGGCTCCGCCGCTGCTCTACGATCTGACCGAGCTGCAACGGCACGCCAACCGGTTGTTCGGCTTCAGCGCCCAGAAGACGCTCAACCTGGCGCAGGCGCTCTACGAGCGGCACAAGCTGGTGAGCTACCCGCGCACCGACAGCCGGCATCTTTCCAGCGACGTGGCGCGCACGCTCCCGCGCACCGTCAACGTCATCAGGGGCCGCTATCCGGGGTTGCTGGCCCCCGGCACCGGCGAACGCCCGCTGGGCCGCCGCTTCGTGGACGACTCGAAGGTCACTGACCACCACGCTATCATCCCGACCCACACGCCGCCCGAGCGGGCCGCGCTCACCGCCGAGGAGCAGAAGATCTATGACCTCGTCTGCCGCCGCCTGCTTGCCGCCTGGCACCCCGATCACATCTGGTCGGTGACCACCGTGATCACCGCCATCACCGGCGCGGGTTTCTGCGATCGCTACCGCGCCTCCGGCACCGCGGTCCAGCAGGTGGGCTGGAAGGCTCTGGACGTGGCGCCGGAGAGGAGGCGCGAGCGCAAGAAGACCGAAGCGGGCGAGGCAGCCGAGGGCGATGAGCAGGCACTGCCGGCGGGTCTGGCCGCGGAACAGCCCCAGAGGGTCGTGGACATCGAGTCCCTGCGCAAGAAGACGCGGCCGCCCCGGCGCTTCACCGAGGCCACGCTGCTCACCGCCATGGAGACGGCCGGTGAAACCCTCGACGAGAAGGAACTCTCCCAAGCCATGAAAGAGAGAGGCCTGGGAACGCCCGCCACCCGCGCGGCCATCATCGAGGTGCTGCTCAAGCGCGGCTATGTGGTGCGCGAGGGCAAGTCGCTGAAAGCCACCGACAAGGGCGTCCGCCTGATCCAGGTGGTGCACCCGGAAGTCAAGAGCCCGGCCATGACGGGGCAGTGGGAAGCGTTCCTGAAGAAGATCGAGCGCGGCAGCGCCGAGTTGGCGCCCTTCCTGGCGGGCATCGAGAACTACGTTCGCGAGGTGGTGGGGAAGGTGGCGCCTGGGGGGCGAGCCGCGGGCGAGAGACGGTGATTGACAGCGCTGGCCGCGGCCTCGCATGCTAGCATGATACGCATGGTGCGACCTGTCTGGCCCCTGCTTCTGGCGGTCCCGCTGCTTGGCGCCGACTGGTTCCTGTTCACCTCGTTCCGCAAGAACGGCCAGACCGGAGTCTACTTCGCGTTGAGCCGGGACGGGCGCACCTGGACGCCCTTGAACCGCAACGAGGCCTGGATCAAGCCCGAGCACGCCGGGATGCTGATGCGGGACCCATTCCTGACGAAGGGCCCGGACGGCACCTGGCAGCTCCTCTGGACCTGGGGTTGGGAGCGAAAGCAGACCGGCGGCGTGCTGAAGATCGGGCATACGAGTTCCAGAGACCTGATCCAGTGGACGCCGCAGCGGGAGATCCGCGTGCTCGAAGATGAGCCGGAAGCCCGGAACGCCTGGGCACCGGAAGCGGCCTGGGACCGCCGGCGCAAGGAGTGGATCGTCTTCTGGACCACCACCATCCCGGGCCGGTTTGCCGATACCGAAGAGACCGGCGACACCGGTTACAACCATCGCATCTATGCCATGACCACCCGCGACTGGCTGAGTTTCACTCCCGCGCGGGTCTGGTTTGACCCCGGCTTCAACTGCATCGACTCGACCGTGCTCCAGGCCGACGGGCGCTGGGTCATGATCTTCAAGGACGAAAGGAAGGCGCCGCTCCAGAAGCGCCTGCGGCTGGCGTTCTCCGCTTCCCCCGCCGGCCCCTGGCGCGATGTCACCGAACCTTTTTCCCGCGACTGGGTAGAGGGGCCGTCCGCGGTGCGCATCGGGCGGGACTGGTGGATCTACTTCGACCACTATGCGCGCCCCCAGCACTACGGCGCCGTCCGCACGCGCGACTGGAAGACATTCCAGGACGTCACCGATCAGGTGAGGTTGCCTGACGATCACCGTCATGGGACGGTGGTCAAGATCCCCGCGAGACTGGCGCGCCGGCTCCAGACCGAGCGGCGCTAGCCTCCCATGATGAGAATGGGGTTCGGGCCCAGCAGGGGGCGTTTGCAGCTTCCCGGTGCGATCGGTTAGATTGAAAGCGGAGGAATGGCCGAGCGGTCGAAGGCGGCGGTCCTGAAAACCGTTAGCGGGGCAACTCGCTCGGGGGTTCGAATCCCTCTTCCTCCGCCAAGCACTGATCCCCGGCGACGCCGCCGGCAGGCCGGATCAGCGGGGCGGCGGCGCGGTGGATTGACGGTTGAGCAGCCTTGGGGTGAAGACCTTGGCCCCCTGATTCCGGTGGCTCGGATGCGCAATCGCGGCTATGAGAAGCGTGGCCGCGGTCCGCCCCAATTCCTGGCGTGGCCAGTCCACCGTGGTCAGGAACGGGTTCGGGTGGTGCGCCCCCTCGATGTTTCCGGCGCCGATGATCGAAAGGTCGGACGGGACGGCCAGGCCGGCGTCCCGGCAGGCATACACCGCTCCAATGGCCATGGGATCGTTGCCGGCAAACACGGCCGTGGGCCGCGGTTCCGCTTGAAGGAGCGTCCGCATGGCTTCGCGGCCGCTCTCGATATCGAACCGGCCTCGCACGACCCAGTCCCGGTTGACCGGGATCTTGTGGGCCCGCAGCGCGCTCAAGTAGCCCCGGTACCTCAGGGAGGCCGGACTCAGGCGGGGCCCCTGGATGTGAGCGATCCTCGTGTGGCCCAGCTCGATCAGGCGCCCGGTCGCCAACCGGCCGACCGCCAGGTCGTCCACGCGCACCGAAGGAAACTGGCTGTCCTTGAAGAAGCGGTCCACCAGCACGAATGGAATTCCCCGGTCCCGCAGCTTGGTGAAGATCCCGGGTGAGGTCTCCGGCTGCTCCGAGGCGACGATCAGGCCCTCGACCCGGCTGCCCACCAGCGTGTCGATCTCCGCCTTCTCCTTCTCGGGATCCATCGAGGAGTGACACAGCAGGAGATCGTACCCCGCCTTCTCCACGACCTCTTCCACGCCGCGCGTGATCTCGGCGAAGTAAGAGTGGGCGATGTCCGGAATCACCACGCCCACGATGGAGGATCTTCTGGTGACCAGGCTACGCGCCCAGCGATTGGGCCGGTAGCCGAGCTCCTCCGCGCACCGGATGACCCGCGCCCGGGTTTTAGCGCTCACCTCGGAGCTGCCGGTCAGGGCGCGCGAGACCGTCATCGCGGACACCCCCAGTTTCCGGGCGATGTCCACGATGGTGGCGCCGAGCGGGACGCGGTTTCCCGTTTGGGCGGGCGGCATGGGCGCTACAAAGATCTTGACATCTTCCGGGCGCTGATGCAAGATGAGGCTAGCGCTTGCCGTTAACGTTATCGGATATGCGCTCTCTCCCCGCCGGACTTTGGTCCCGGACGGGGCAGCGCTGCTGTTCGCGTTACCGGCGGCCGAACGCACGCGCCGGTGACGCCGCGGTGGGAGAGACGCCAGATGCAGCCGTTTCGGTGGTGGTTGGCCCGGGCAGCCCTGGGCGCCGCCGCGGCCGGGCTGCTGCGGCGCGGCATCGGTCAGGCGCATTCCGGCGCAACCCGACAGGGATTCCCTAGAAAGGAGGACGGAAGCATGCGTTCATTGAGAATGGCACGGCTGTTCGTGCTGCTGGTGGGAGTTCTGTGCGTGCCGGGCGTGATGCTGCTGGGCCAGATCGGCACGGGGCAGGTGAATGGCACCGTTACCGATCCGCAGGGAGCATCGGTTCCCGCCGCCACAGTGAAGCTGGTTAACCAGGCAACGAACGTCGTCATGCAGGTGACGACGAATCAGAGCGGCTATTACGTGTTTTCCAGTGTCCGGCCCGGAAGCTACACCCTGTCGATTGAGATGCGGGGGTTCCGGACCGCACAAGTGCCCACCTTTGACGTGCGAGTCAACGAGACAGTCGCCCAGAACGTAGCGCTTACCTTGGGCAATATCACCGAGACGGTGAGCGTGACCGCGGAGGCCGAGATGCTCCAGCAGACTTCGGCCGTACTGGGCGCCGTCATCGAGAAGGGAGCCGTGGCCAGCCTGCCCCTGAATGGCAGGAACTTCACGTCATTGCTGGGTCTCCTGCCGGGCGCCAGCCCCGTCCAGACCGCGCAGTCGTCCAGCATCGGGACCGGGGACGGCAACGCCACAGGCCTTCCGGGCAGTTCTGTCGGCGTGCACCTGTCGATGAACGGCCAGTTCGGCCGTTCGATCGTCTACTACATCGACGGCATCATCAACACCGATTTCCGGGTGTCGACCTATGCCCAGTTGCCGAACATCGACTTGATTGAGGAGTTCAAGGCCCAGTCGCACAACGACAAAGCCGAGTTCGGCGGCGTCACTGGCGCGGTGGTCAATCTCGTGTCGAAATCGGGGGGCAATGCCTTCCACGGGTCGGCCTTCGAGTTTGTGCGCAACGACGCCTTCGATGCCCGCAACCCGTTTACGGACGCCACGCGCACGACCCCGCCGCCCTACCGGCAGAATCAGTTCGGGGCCACCGCCACGGGGCGTATTATTCGCAACAAGACGTTCTTTTCCGGCGGATACGATGCCTGGCGCTACGTCAACTATACAACCACCCGGAGCTACGTCCCCACTCCCGCCGAACTGTCGGGCGATTTCTCGACCTCGCAGATCAAGCACAACGTCTTCAACCCCCTCAGCACGCGCCTGGTATCCGGCAAGTACGTCCGAGATCAGTTCCCGGGCAATGTCATTCCATCTAGCCTGATCCAGCCGATGGTCAAGGACTTCCTCACAACCTATGGGGTCTCAGCGACGCCCGGCTATGTGGACCCCGTCTACAATTACTATTTCATCGGGCGCACGAAAGACGTGGCAGACAACTGGTCGCTCAAGCTGGATCACCACCTCCGCGCTGCCGACAGCATGTTCTTCCGCTTCAGCCAGATGATCCAGGACAACATGGCGGTCGCCGAGAAGAGCACCAGCTACAATCATCTGACCGCCAGAAGCTACGGCGGAGGCTGGGTGCACGTGTTCCGTCCCAGCCTGGTTTTGGACGTCCGTGGGGGAACTTCGGGGCGGTTGTTTGACCCTGCCGGATACGCCAAGTTCGGGGTCGGGCTGCAACCGATGAAGGATCTCGGCTACTCGGATATCGACCGGTTTCAGGGCCTCAGCCTCAGCCTGCAGTCCCCTTGGGGGGGCGTGGGCCCTGGCGGCCCCCCAATTCGTGACAACCCGACCTGGAATATCGGCGTCCACCTGAGCTGGCTCAAGGGCACCCACAATCTCAAGACCGGCTTCCAGTGGATCAGCCTCGAGCGGCTACAGATCAATCAGGGTCAAACCTACTCTTTCTATGACGAGGTGACCGGTGATCCCCAGGCTCCCGGCACCACCGGCGCGTCGCTGGCCTCCGCCGTGCTGGGCCTGCCGTCAATGTTTAGTGGCACGCTGCCTGAGATTGGCAAGGTTGGTTTCTCGATGGCGACCTGGTCGGCGTATTTCCAGGACGAATGGAAAGTGTCGCCCAGCCTGACCGTAAACGCGGGCATCCGCTTTGACTACACCACGCGCCCGACCAGGAACCAAATCGGGCCCATGGCGGGCATCGACCTGGCCACCGGGTACTGGTTGATTGGGGCTGAGACCATGCCTCCGCCCTGCAATCAGGCCAAGCAGGCGCCCTGTATTCCGGGCAACGGTCTTCAGGACGTGCCATACGGCGACAAGATCAAGCTGGCCGACACCCCGATGTTCATACCCATCCCCACCTGGGACAACTGGGGCCCGCGCGCGAGCGTGGCCTGGCGGGCGACTCCCACGACCGTTGTGCGCGCCGGCTACGGGCTGAGCTGGGATGCACTCTCGGCCAGGACGCAATTCCCCCAACACAACCTCGAGTGGCGGTGGCCTTCAACCTCGGGCTTCTCGGGGAGAGCCAACGTCACCGGCGACCCGCCCAAGTACATGAAAGATCTCCAGGGCCAATTCCCCGGCGTCTTGCCCGAGGCAGCGGGCCCCTGGAACGCCACCGGCTGGATGAATGACCCTCAGCGGAAAGACGGCTACGCCAACCAATGGAACGTGGAGATCCAACGCCAGTTCACATCGAGTACGCTGCTGTCTGTCGCCTATGTGGGCAGTTACAACGGGAGGTTGGACCGCACGGGTCTGGGCAACATAGCGCGGACGCCCGGAGCAGGGACGCCCGCCGAGGTGAATGCCCGCCGGCCGGTCCCGTATATGGGCGGCGTCTTCCGGTACAGCACCAGCACTGGCAGCACTTACTACAACGGATTGCAGATCAAAGCCGAGCGGCGATTCGCCAATGGGATCCAGTCCATGCTGTCCTACACTTGGTCGCGATCCATTGGCAACACCAGCGGTTGGTTCAATGCGGAGGAGGGGTCCGGCGGCGGGTGTCAGAACTTTTGGGACCTCAACACCTGCCGGGG
>CAZIRH010000140.1:0-10616 GCA_964541065.1 uncultured Solibacteraceae bacterium | reverse complement strand
AGGGCCACATCGGCCCGCGTGGCCTTCAGGGCCGGCGCCAGGCCGAACAGCGCCGCGGTCACCAGCGCCAGGCCGAAGTCGAACGCTATCACCCTCGCGTTCAACTCCAGGGCCGGGAACCCGGAATCTCCCACGACGGTCTCCAGCAGCTTCATGGTCCACGCAGCCACTACCAGCCCGGCCAGCGCGCCCAGCAGGCCCAGCACCAGGCTTTCGAGCAGCACCTGGCGCGCCAGCACCGTCCGCGAAGCCCCCAGCGCCACTCGCACCGCCACCTCCCGCTGGCGGGCCACCGCCCGCGCCATCAGCAGCCCCGCTACGTTGACGCAGGCGATCAGCAGCACCAGGCCCACCAGGGCCATCACGCTCAGGAGCGGCTCCTGGAGCCTCTCGCGCAGCGTATGGATGCCTTGCAGAGCCGGCGTCAGCGTCAGCTTACGCGCCAGGAACTCCGCCCGGTCCCGGATCCGGGGGCCGAGCTCCTTCAGTTCATCCTCCTGGATGCTCCGCCACACCGCCTGCATGTCGGCCGCGGCCTGCTCATGCGAAACGCCGGGCTTGCGCCGCCCCAGCACGGCCAGCACGCGAATCATCCTGTCCGGGATCCGTGCCATCCGGCTCAGCGCCGGGGGCATCTGCTTCCGCATGGCCAGCGGCACGTACACGTTCGGCAGGCGGCCGCTCACCACGCCACGAAACTCCCTGGGCGCGACCCCGACGACCTCCATGAGCCGGCCGTTCAGCCGGACTCGCAGGCCGAGCACGTCCTCGCGCCCGCCGAAGCGCCGTTGCCAGAACTGGTAGCCCAGCACCACCACCGGATGGCCGCCCTCGCGCTGGTCGTCCTCCTCGGTGAACAGCCGCCCGCGATGCGGTCGGACGCCCAACATCTGGAAGAAGTTCCCCGACACCAGCTCCCCGGTGGCGCGCTCGCCTTCTCCCTGGTGGGCGAAGGTGACCGGCGCACCCATCCGGGCAATCAGCCCCGCCATCGACCTGGTGCGCTCCCGAAAGTCAGCGTACTGCGGGTAGGAAAGCACGGTGTGCCGGTGGTCCGCCATCGCCATCCCGGGGGCCTGTTTGCCGGCCACTTCCAGCAGTTCGAGTTCCTGGGGGTTGGCGACGGGAAGCAACCGCAGAATGACCCGCTCGAACACCGAGAACACGGCCGAGTTCGCTCCGATGCCCAGCGCCAGCGACAGCACCGCCACGGCCGAGACGGCGGGGGATTTCCATGCCATGCGCAGCGCGTACCGCAGTTCGGACGCGCCCTGCTGGATCCAGACCGGCAGGCTCACACAACCTCCTCCACCCATAGACGGCGCCGGCCGGGCTTTTGTTATGCCCAGAGTTCACTCATGCCGTAGCGCCACTACCGGATCCACCCGCGCCGCGCGGCACGCCGGCCCAGCGTGGGCCAGCAGCGCGATTCCCACCAGCGCCAGCGCGACCAGTACGAACGTCGCCGGGTCCCTAGGCTTGACCCCGTAGAGATGCGCCTCCAGCAGGCGCGTCAGCGCGGCGGCCCCGGCAATCCCGGTCATGATCCCGAGCGCCAGCCATCCAGCGCCTTGGCGCAGCACCAGGCACATCACATCCCGCCTCTGCGCTCCCAGCGCCATCCGGACGCCAATCTCCTGGGTGCGTTGCGCCACGGCGTAGGAGACCACCCCGTAGATGCCTACCGCCGCCAGCACCACCGCGGCTATCGCAAAAACCCCGGTCAGCAGCATGACGAACCGCCGCGGCGCTACGTCCGCCGACACCCACTCGTCCATCGTCTTGATGTCGGTCACCGGCTGGTCCGGGTCCACCCGCCAGATCTCTTTGCGGGCCACCGGGATCAGCGACGCCGGATCGCCTGCCGTCCGCAGCACGATGGACATCTCGCCGGAGGGTCGCTGCGGGTGCGGCATGAACATCTCCGGCCGCACATCTGCATCGCGGCTGACATGGCGGACATCCCCCACCACCCCTGCGATTTCGAGACGCTCGCGGACAAAGCCCAGGCGCGTTCCCTCCGGCGTGCGCTCCCTGAACACACGGCTGGCTAGGACCGCCCGGCCGATCGGGTCTTCACCCGGCCAGTACTTGCTCGCCATGCTGCGATTGATGATGGCGATACGGGCCGACTTGTCCGAATCGCCGTCGTTGAACAGCCTCCCGCGGAGCAGCGGGATTCCCATCGCGCCGAAGTAGCCGGGGCTGACCGCGTGAAAAACGGCCCTGCCTTTGCTCGGTGTGGCGCCCTCGATCTCGATCGTATTCACCGACCACGCCCGCGTGAGCGGAAGGTCCACGATGCCTCCCGCGGAGAGCACGCCGGGCAGCGCCCCCAGCCGCTCGAGCGCCTGCCGGAAGAAGGAAGTTCCTCTACCCGGCGCAGGGTACTTCGCCTCCGGAAGGCGGACGTACATGGTGAGCAGCCGCTCGGTGCGAAAGCCCAGGTCCACTTCGAGCAGGCGCAGCAGGCTGTTGATCATCAGCCCGGCACCGGCCAGGAGGACGAAACACAGCCCGACTTCGATCGCCACGAGCGCGCCCCGCAGCCGTCCGTGGCGAACAGCGCGGACCGAACTGCTGGCGGCGGTGGATTTGAAGGCGGGCAGGATTCCGAACAGGACGCCCGCCAGGACCGACACCGCCGCGGTGAAGGCCAGCACCGTGGCGTTCAAGTGAACGCCGGCGTCGCAAACTCGCGTGAAAAAGGAGGTGCGCTCCGGCGCCACAGCCGCCAACAGAGGAAGGCCCCAATGCGCCAGCGCGATCCCCAGGGCGCCGCCGAAGCTCGCGAGGAGCAGGCTTTCCGTGAGCAACTGGCGAAGAACACGCGCGCGGCTGGCGCCAATCGCGGTGCGGATCGCCATCTCCCGGCGCCGGGCGGCGCCCCGCGACAGCAAGAGGTTCGCCACGTTGACGCACGCGATCAGCAGGACAAAGCCGACGGCGCCCAGCAAGACCAGCGCCGTATCGCGCACGTCGGCTGCCACGTACTGGCGCAGCGGCTCGAGCGTGATTCCCTCTCTGTCTTGCGTGGCAGGATGCGCCTGCTTGAGGCGCGCGGCAATCGCGTTCATCTCCGCCCGCGCTTGCCGCTCGGTCATACCCGGACGCAGCCTACCGATCACCTGCAAGGACCAAGTCGTCCGGTCCGGGTTCGGACCCAGTGGTGCAAACACTTCCGGCGCCCCGGCAAAGCGGCGCGGCGGGAAATGAAAGCCGGGCGGCAGAACGCCCAGCACGGTGCAGGTCCGCCCGTCAAGCTGGATGCCGCGCCCGATGATTCCTGCGTCACCGCCGAACCGGCGCAGCCACAGGCCGTGGCTGAGCAGCGCAACCCGGTCGTCGTCGCCTCGCTCGAAGGGGCGTCCCAGGACGGGACTGATCCCCAGAACCTCGAACAGGCCGGGCGTCGCGTACAGCGCGTCCACGCGGTCAGGCTCGGAGCCGCCCGTCAGGTTGAATGACCCGCCGTGAAACGCCGCCATCGCCTCGAAGGCGCGGCTCTGCTCCTGCCAGTCCCGGAAGTTGGGGTAGGAGGAGACCATCGCGCGCTGCGACTCCGCTTCCATGGTCCACAACATGAACAGGCGGTCGGGGTCGGCGTACGGCAGCGGCCGCAAGACGACGGCTTCGAGCAGGCTGAACACCAGCGTGTTACCGCCGATGCCCAAGCCGAGCGTGACGACGGCAGCGGCGGTGAACAGCGGAGCGCGACCGAGGAGGCGCACGGCGAACCGTAGGTCCTGAGCCAGTGCATCCAGCCAGCGCCAGCCCCAGGCCTCGCGGTTCACCCTCCGCCAGAGTTCATTCATGTCTCAGCGCCGCCATCGGCTCGACCTTGCTCGCCCGATGCGCCGGTATACATCCCGCTACCAGCGCGATCCCCGCCAGGAGCAGGGCGCACCCGGCCATGGTGGCCGGGTCGGCCGGCTCCAACCCGAACAGCATGGTCCTGACAAACCGGCCGCACGCCAGCGCCACTGGAACTCCGATCGCTATGCCGGCCACCACCATCAGCAGGGTTTCGCGCAACATCATCCGGAGCACATCCGCACGTCCCGCGCCCAGCGCCATGCGGATGCCGATTTCGTTCGTTCGCCGGGCCACCCCATAGGCCATTACGCCGTACAGACCCACCGACGCCATCACTAGCGCCAGCAACCCGAAGGCGCCGGAGAGCTTGGCAATCATCCGCTCCTGGACCAGGAAATCATCCACCTGTGCCGTCATGGTCCGGACCTCTTCGATCCTCAGGCTGGGGTCAACCTGCCGGGCGGTCTGGCGCAACGCCTGGCCCAGCGAGCGCGGATCGCCCGCCGTCCGCACCAGGTAGGTATCGGCAGGAAAACCGATCTGAACAGCGCTGAGGAACACCATGCGCGGCGGCCGCTGTCTCAGGCTGACGTATCTGGCGTCTCTGACTACACCCACCACCTCGGCCCGGCCCACGCTGCCGCCGGCGTCGACGTGCATCCCCAACGGACTCCGGTCACGGAAGAAGTAACGCGCGAAGGTCTCATTGACCACCGCCACTTTGGTCGCCCCGCCCCGGTCCTGCGCACCAAAGTCCCGGCCCAGCACCAGCGGCGTGCGCACGGTTTGAAAGAACCCGGGCGACACCACCATGAAGGTCGTGAACATGTCTTCGTCCGGGTGCGATTTGTAGCTCTCGACTGCGATACGGTCGGTCCACGTGCTTCCGGCCAGCGGGGCGGGACCGGCGTTCGCCGCAGCCACAACGCCGGGCAGGGTCCGGATGCCATCCAGCAGGCGATCGCGGGCCGCCGCAGCCTGCGCCGCCTTCCAGCTTCGCGGATTTGCGGCGCTGAACAGGACCACGTTTTCACGGTTGAAGCCGGCCTCCACCGACTTCAGATTGCCCAGCGTGCGCACGAACAGGCCCGCGCCCACCAGCAGCAACAGGGACAGAGCGACTTGTGAAATCACCAGTGCTTTGCCCACCTTCAGCTTGCCGGCCTGGCCCCCCGGCCTCAGCCCGGCGTCTTTCAGCGCGGGCGTGACCTCCGCACGCGTTGCCCGCAGCGCCGGAGCCAGTCCAAACAGAACTGCGGCCAGCAGCGTGACCGCCGCGGTGAAAGCCAGCACGTGCAGGTCCGGCTTCAGATCGAGCACCAGCTCGGCGCCCCACTGCGGCAGCAGACCGGCCAGGGCCTGTCCGCCCCAAGCGGCAAACAGCAGGGCCAGCCCGCCTCCCAGGCACGCCAGCACCAGGCTCTCAGTGAGCAACTGCCGGATCAGCCGCATCCGCCCGGCCCCGATAGCCAGGCGCACCGCCATCTCGCGCTGCCGCGCCGCCCCCCGGGCCAGCAGCAGATTGGCAACGTTCGCGCAGGCGATCAGCAGCACCAGTCCCACCAGGGCCATCAGGGTGTTCAGCGGCTTGGCGAACTGTCGCCCGAGCAGCGAATCGCCCACGCCGCCCGGGGCAAGGTAGATTCCCCGGTTCAGAAAATTGCGCCGGTCCTGCTCGTTACGGATGGCCCGCGCACGCTCCAGCAGGTGCCGACGGAAAACCACGTCGAGTGCAGCCGCGGCCTGCCCGTCCGAGATGCCCGGCCTAACCCGGGCCAGTATCCGAAACGTCTGGCACGCCGGATTGACAACGCACCCGCGGATCATCATCATCGCGGGGAGCCAGATGTCCGTGGATCTGCCTGGCTCAACCCCTGAGAATGGAGGCGGCGCCACGCCGATGATGGTGTAGGGCGACTCGTCCGCGATGATGCTCTTGCCGATCACGGCCGGATCGCCCCCGAACCTTTGCTGCCAGAATCCGAAACTGATCACCGCGACCGGATGCGCTCCCGGCGTCCGGTCGTCATCCGCCGTGAACAGCCGGCCGAGGAGCGGCTCGACGCCCAGCATGGAGAAGAAGTTGCCCGAAACGAACTGGCGGGTAGCGCGCTCGACGTCCCCCGCCGCACCCGTGAGGACGGCGGTCTGCGTTCCATTGAACGCGATCATCCCGCGGAGCGCCTGGCTCTGATCGCGCAAGATCCGGTACGCCGGATAGGAGAAGCTGTAGATGTCGCCTGCCGTGGCACGCTGGACGACCAGCTTGAGTTGCTGCGGATTCTTCACCGGAAGCATCCGCAGCATCACCGCGTTGATCAGGCTGAATATCGCCGTGTTGGCGCCGATGCCCAGCCCCAGCGACAGCACCGCCGCAACTGTGAAGCCAGGGCTTCTGCGCAGCGTGCGGAACGCGTACCGCAGGTCCTGCGCCAGCGTTTCCAGCGAACTCCACCCCCACATCTCCCGGCTCGCTTCCTTCAACTGCGTCGGATTGCCGAACTCCCTCCGGGCGCGCCAGGCGTCCCCCAATTCCTGGGTTTTCATCTCCAGGTGAAAGCGCATCTCCTCTTCAAGCTCCCGCTCGAGGCGCCGCTGGCGGAACAGGGAGGCGAGCCTCCGGAGGAGTTCATTCATAGCGCAGGGCTTCCACGGGATCGACCTTCGACGCGCGGCGGGCGGGCAGCAGACACGCCACCAGCGCGACGGCGATCAGAACCGAGCCGGTGACCGCGAGGGTCAGCGGATCGGCGGGCCGGACCTCGTACAGCAGGCTGGCGATGAAGCACCCAAGCGCCAGCGCCGCCGCCAGCCCGATCCCCAATCCGGCCAGAACCGGCGCCAGGCCCTGCCGAAGCACCATCCTCAGCACCTCGCTGGTGCGCGCCCCCAGCGCCAGGCGGATGCCGATCTCGCGTGTGCGTTGCGCCACCGAGAAAGAGATGACGCCGTAAGTGCCAATCGCCACCAGCGCGAGCGCCAGCAAGCCCAGCCCGCCCAGCAGCGCCGCCGTCAGACGCTCCTGAGAGAGGCCCAGGTCGCGGTGCGACTTGAGAGTCAGGATCTCCGGAAGCAACAGGTCCTTGTCGAGCGCGCGCACCTCGGCACGCACGGCGGCGATCAGAAGGGCCGGATCCCCGGCCGCCCGCACCTCCAGGCTCATCTCCCCGCGCGAGTGCTGCCACAGCGACAGGTAGAAGCAGGGGCGGATCGGTTGCCGGAAGTTACGGAACCTTCCGTCCCGGACCACTCCTACTACTTCCACTTCCACTTCCTGCGAGCCGCGCCCAGTGAGCCGGAAGCGTTTTCCCATGGGGTCCTCCCGCGGCCAGAACCGGCGCGCCAGTTGCTCGTTGACGATGGCGACCGGCAACGCGCCCTCGCGGTCCCGATCCGTGAAGGCACGGCCGCGCAGCACGGGGAGGCCCACTGTCGCGAAGTAGTCCGGCGAGATGACGTTGTAGTCCACCTGCGTGGTCTGCTTCTCGCCGGGGCGCTCGCGCGATTCCGTCACGATGTCGGTCCCGCCGCGCATCCCGCCCAGCGGCACGATCCATACCAACGCGGCGCTGCGAACACCCGGCAGCGCCTGGATGCGTTCGAGCAACCGGGGATAGAAGGACTTCACGCGGGCCTCATCGTAACCCTGCGTGAGCGGGTCCAGCCGGGCCAGCAGGACGTTGCCGGGGTCAAGGGTCGGGTCCGCGAGCGTGGCGTTGCGCAGCGTGCGGACGAATAGCCCGGCGCCCACCAGCAGCACCACCGAGAGTGCCACCTGCGCGACCACCAGCCCGCTGCGCAGCGCCAGACGACGCGGGCCGCCTCCCGCGGTCTCGACTTTCAGCGCGCTGGTCAGGTTCACACGCGGGGCCTGAAGCGCCGGCAGCACTCCGAACAGCGCGCCGGTCAGCACCGCGAGCAACAGGGCGAAGCCGATGACCGGCGCGTCGAGGCCGGTATCCAGCGAGAGGGGGATCTTGAACGGGTCGTGGAAACTGGCCAGAAAACCGGTCGTCCAGGCGGCCACGGCCAGGCCGGCCACGCCGCCCACGAGTGAAAGAAGGAAGCTCTCGGTCAGAAACTGCCGCACCAGGCGGCCGCGGCCCGCGCCCAGCGACAGGCGCACCGCGATCTCCCTCTGCCGCCGGGCAGCCCGCGCCAGCAAGAGGTTCGCGAGGTTGAAGCAGGCGATCAGCAGCACCACCCCAACCACCGCGGCCAGCATGGTCAGGAACAGCACCACCGAGCCGCGGTAGGCCGGCCAGAACCGCGCCTGCTGTGCCGAGGAGAGCTCCGCCGTGTACCCCGACTCGCGTTTGAAGCCCCGGTCCCTTTCCGGCGTGGCCCGCGCCGCCAGCGTCGCCATGGCCGCCTGAGCGCGTTCGAAGGTGACGCCGGGCCGCAGCCGGCCCAGGATCAGAAAGGAGTGCATCCCCCAGAGGTGCAGAACGTCAATGTCCGCCAGCGCCGGAACCGCCTCTCTGTACATCGTCACGGGCACCCACAGCTCGGGCGGCTTGCCCCAGTCCAGGACCAGCCCACGGAAGCCACGCGGCGCCACGCCGATGACCGTGAACGCGTGCCTGGCAATCGTCACGGTCCTACCCACCACGCCGGGGTCGCCTCCGAGACGGCGCTGCCAAAGGTCATGGCTCAGCACAACGACCGGACTCGCGCCCGCCGCGCGGCCTTCCTCCGGGGCGAAGGTGCGTCCCAAGGCCGCCCGCAGACCCAGCATCGAGAAGTAGTCCGCGCTGACCAGCTCACCCGATACCCTCTCCGCCAGCTCGCCGCGGCGCAGCATCATGGGCACCCGCAGGTACGCCAGCATCCCGGAGAAGACCTCGCTGTGATCGCGGTAGTGCTCGTAGTCCGGATAGGAGCTGCTGCTGAGCCAGCCCTGCCGGACGTTGCGGTGATAGACCGCCACCAGGCGGGCGGGCTCCGCGACCGGCAGGGGCCGCAGCAGGATGGCATGGATGAAAGCGAAGATCGAGGTGTTGACCCCGATGCCCAGCGCCAGCGAGAGAACCGCCACCGCGGTGAACCCCGGGCTCCGGCGCAGCATGCGCAGGGCGTAGCGCAAGTCCTGCCCGAGCCGCTCCACCCACGCCCCGCCCTCGCGGGCCACCACACGCCACCACTCACTCATGTCGCAACGCCTCCATCGGATCGATCCGCGCGGCGCGCCTGGCTGGCAGATAGCCCGCCAGCAGCGCAACCGCGGTCAGCACCGTCACCGAGGCAACCATGCTCAGAGGATCTGCCGGTGAGAGGCCGAAAAGCAGTCGTGAGACCAGCCGCGATGCCGCGAAGGCCACCGGCAATCCAATCAGGATTCCCACCAGAACCAGCGTGACAGCTTCCCGGGTAATCAGGTGCAGCACGGTCTCCGGCCCCGCGCCGAGCGCCATTCGGATGCCCATCTCGCCTGTGCGGCTGTTCACCGAGTACGACATCAATCCATACAGCCCGACGCACGCCAACAGCAACGCCAGCCCGCTGAAGAACGATGAGAGGATGCTGATCAGCCGCTCCTGCATAAGCGCCCAGTTTTCGCGATCGCGCAGGGTCTGTATGCGCAGCGGGTATTCGCGGCCCATCGACTCGATTGTTCGCCGCACGGGTGCGGCAACACTCGTGGGGTCGACCGCCGTACGGATCACCATTTGCGGCATGATTCCGTGCCTCGCCTGCCCCAGTGGTGTATAGACCGCCATCGGCTCACGGCTCCGCACGATCCACAAGCTGGCGCTGTTCACGACGCCGACAATCTCAATATCCTGATGCTCCTTGGCGGTGCCCACACGAATGTGTTGCCCGACCGCATCGCCCAATAGAAACAGTCGCCGTGCGAGCGATTCGCTGACCAGCGCCACGCGCGGTGCGTTCGCATCGTCGTGCCAATTGAAATCACGGCCGGCGAGCAACCGCATCCCGAGCGTTTCGAGGAAGCGGGGGGCGAGTATGTCCACGACGGCATTCACCGGCGCCGCCGTTCCCGACTTCGATTCGACGGATTCCTTGTACTCGTAGGGCATGATCGGGGCTAGGTTCGAATAGCTCACCGACCGCACACCCGGCAGCCCAGCCACTTTGTCCGCCAGTTCATGGTAATAGACCGGCTGGTCCAGGCCCGTATGACCTCCGGCTCTTGGAAAAAGCTGGACAAGAAGGATGCCGTCGCGGCGGAACCCCGGGTCCACTGTCCGCAGATTGCGGATCGTCCGCAGGAAGAGGGCGGCGCCGATCAGCAACACGAGGGATAATGCCACCTGCACCGCCACCAGCGCCTTGCCGAACCTTCCCGTGCTGCCCGACATCCGGGCGCTCCGCTGGAGCGCGGCCCGCGGATCTGTGCGTGTTGCGCGCCAGGCGGGCGCCGTGCCAAACAGGACCGCCGTGACAATAGCGATGCCGGCTGTGAACGCGAGCACTCGCGCATCAGGCGCAGGATCCATTCCCAGTGGAACGTAGCCGACCCAGATCAATCGTGCGACGAACCGCGTGCCCCATTCGGCCAGCAAGAACCCAAGTGCCGCCCCGGCCGCGGCGAGCAACAGGCTCTCGGCAAGCTGTTGCCGGACTAGTCGCCACCTGGTGGCCCCTAGCGCCGCGCGAACCGCCATCTCACGCTGGCGGCCGGCCGCCCGCGACAGCACAAGGCTCGCGAGGTTTACGCAGGCGATCGCCAGCATCAGGCCGACGACGCCCATGAGCACCGCGAGCGGGCGCGTGGATTGCTGCCGCAGATAGGAGATGCCCGTGGCCGCGGAATCGACGACCAGGCGCCGGGCGAG
>CAZIRH010000139.1:0-10665 GCA_964541065.1 uncultured Solibacteraceae bacterium | reverse complement strand
GCACGGACGGCCCGATGAGATGCCCCTGGATGGTTTGCGCCATTTTCACGGTAGTGGCCGAGCCGCTCAGAGGCTCCGGACCGATGTCGAAGTACTTCGAGACCAGCGGCAACTGGTGGCCCACCGGGTGGGCGATCAGCAACCGGCTATAGTGCCCGTACTTCCACTTGCGGAGATCGCGGCCCTGGATGCGGCGGCCTTCATCGAGCGCATCCGCCAGCACCTCGACCAGCAGACGGTCCCAATCCGGGAACCAGCCCGTCGGGCGCTCGCGCAGCAGCTTCTCCAGCGCCACCGGCGCCATCAGGTAGTCGTAGAGGGCCGCCTTGCCGGGCGCGGCCCGCTCGGCCACGCTCTTGCGCAGGTGCTGGAAGGCCAGCGTGACAATGAAGGGCGCGGCCTGGTCCGCCTCCATCTGGCCGTTCCAGGCGCGCAGGATGGGGACCGCCTCGCCGAGCGCGGGGTTGGTGACTTTGCGCCTGTCGCAGGCCGCCACAAGCTGGCGCGCCAGCAGGTGAGAGAAGCCCGAGTAGACGTCTTTCTGCACCGCCGGCATCTCCTCGGCCCGCCAGCCGCGCCGCGCCGTGAGCAGCGCGTGGATTTGCCGGGAGCGGTAGGGCGGCTCAAACTTGCCGTTGACGCGGTAGGGGTAGTCGGCCGGGAACGGGTTCTGGTTGGCGGTCACGATCAACCCGGCGGGAGGATTGTACGCCCGCGGAAGCTGCTCGAAGGGGATGAAGCCTTCCCACTCGTAGTCGCCGGAGCTGCCGTCCACGGGCACGTCGCCGTCATAGGTCTTGCGGATCGGGAGTCTCGCGGCGGCCTGGTAGCCGATGTTCCCCTCCACATCGGCGTAGACGAAGTTCTGGCCCGGGCCGGGGTAGCGCGCGAGCGCCGCGATGAACTCCTGCCAGTTCTGCGCCCGGTTCAGATCGAGAAACGGCCACTGGAAGCCGCCGCGTTCGGCGGCGCTCCAGCGCAGTGCCAGGAAGCGGTTGCCTTCACCGTCGATGACCGGCCCATGCCGCGTCACCCACTGCGCGAGCTCGATCGGCCGGCGGCCTTTGACCGCGATCCAATTCCGCTCCAGGCGCGCCTGCTCGACCTGGCCCCGGTAGCTGTACCGCCCGGTGCGCGGGTCCAGCTTCTCGAGGTAGAGGTCCTGGACGTCGAACCCCAGGTTGGTCACGCCCCAGGCAATGCGTTCGTTGTGCCCCAGGATCACGCCGGGCAGCCCCGGGATGGAGACGCCTGCCACGTCCAGCCCGGGCGCCCTCAGGTGCGTCAGGTACCAGATGCCGGGAATGGAATAGGCCAGGTGTGGATCGTTGGCCAGCAAGGGACGCCCGCTCGCCGTGCGGCTCCCGCCTACCACCCAGGCGTTCGAGCCCGGCTGGATCTCCCATCCGGCCCGCACGGGGAACAGGGACTGCACCTTCTCCTTGTCCCCGGAGGCCAGCAGGGCCGCTTTCTTGAGTTCCTGTTTCCAGGTCGTGGTGAGCGTCTGGAACATCTCCAAGCCCACCAGAATCGAGTCGGCGACCCGCCAGGGTCTGGGCTGGTAGCCCCCCAGGGTGAACTCCAGCGGCAGCCGCCCGCGATGGGTCTCGAGGAAGAAGTTCACGCCGCGCGCGTAGGCGGCCAGCGCGGGGCGATCCGCCGGGGAGAGGGCCCGTGCGTGCTCCTCCGCGATGCGCTCCATGCGCGGTGCGCGCGCCACGGGGTCGTACTCCAGCGCCTGAGGCCCGGCGATCTCGCTGAGCCGTCCGGCGGCCAGCCGCCGCAGGCCGTCCATCTGCCACACGCGGTCCTGGGCGGTCACGAAGCCCTGCAAGAAGAGCGCGTCCTCGATGGAAGCGGCGGTGATGTGGGGCACACCGAGCCGGTCGCGCTCCACCGTGGCGCGCTGCGAGATGGGCGCCGCCAGCCGCCCGGAGGTCTGCGGCAAGGGCCGCCAGGCGAACCAGTAGAACAGCCCAGCCGCAACCGCCAGCAGCGCCGCTGCGCCTATGTTGAAATACTTCAGTGCCTTCCTGATGGCCAACCCAAATTGTACAACTCGGGGCGGGCACGGAGATCCAGACCATGGATGACACGGGCTTCGGATACCGGCTGCTGCTGCTGGCGCTCATCGTGGGCGTCAATGCGTTCTTCGCCGCGGCCGAGATTGCGCTGATTTCGGTTCGCAGGTCGCGGCTGAGCGAACTGGCGGGCGAAGGGCGCGTCGGAGCGCAGGCGGCCTTGAGCCTGCTCAGCCGCCCAGGGAGACTGCTTTCCACGGTCCAGGCGGGAGTGACGCTGGCCGGGCTGGGAGCGGGATGGGCCGGAGAGGACACGCTCTACCGGCTGCTGGTGAACTGGGTCGGGCCGCTGGCCACCCCGGCGCTGGCCCCGCTGCTCCACGCCACGTGCTTCGTAGTCGCCCTGCTCGCGCTCACCTTCGCCATGGTGGTGTTCGGGGAAGTGGTCCCGAAGAATCTGGCGATGGAGCGGTCGGACCGTTTCGCCGTGGCGGTGGCGCCGTTGGTGCTGCTCTTCCACCGCATCGCTGAACCCTTCGTGTTCGTGCTGGAGCGGTCTTCCGCCGCAGTATCCAAGGCGCTCGGACGAGGCGCCAGTGGGGGCGCGGCGCACTCGGTCGAGGAGCTCAAGCTGATCGCCAGCTCGGCTCGCGCTTCCGGGCGCCTGTCCGAGTTCGAGGAGGAAGCCCTCCAACGCCTCCTGGAACTCCGCGACCTCTCGGCACGGGAAGTCATGGTTCCGCGCAGCGAGATGGTCGCGCTGCCGCTGGCGGCCTCCCTGGACCAGGTGTTGCGCACGCTCCTGGAAAGCTGCTACAGCCGCCTGCCGGTCTATGAAGGCCGGCCCGAGCAGATCCTCGGGGTGCTGCACGCGAAGGACTTGCTCCCGGTTTGGCACAGGCATTGCGAGGCGGCAGCCCGCCACCTTGCGGCGCCGCCCTTCGATCTGTGGGGCCTGCTCCGCAAGCCCCTGGTAGTGCCCGAGAGCAAGCCGCTGGTGCAGATGATCGACGAGTTCCGTTCCGCCCGCGCGCACCTGGCCCTGGTGGTGGACGAGTTCGGAACCATCACCGGCCTGCTCACCCTGGAGGACGCCCTCGAGCAAGTCTTCGGAGAGATCGAAGACGAGCACGACGCGCCCCGCCCGCAGCCTTCTCTCGAGGGAGCCGTGCTGGAGCTGGAGGGAACCACTCCCATCCACGACCTGGCCACTCAGTACGGCCTCGTGCTGCCCGCCGACGCCGGTTTCGAGACCCTGGCCGGGTTCCTGCTTTCACGCCTGGGTCACATTCCGGAGGCCGGAAAAGAGGTCGAGGCCGAAGGCCAGCGGTTCACCGTGCTGGCCATGGAGGGCCGCCGCATCGCGCGCGTGCGCATCGAGAGGCTGTAGCCGGGGTGGAAAGCGCTCAGTACGGGCTGGCGGCCTGGGCCACCGCGCCGCGGGCCAGCAGCTTCTCGACCTCGGCCTTCAAGGCGGGGAGCACCCTCGGGAACACCATCTTGTAGGCGGGGCAGAAGTAGTCCAGGTCCTCGAAACGCCGCCAGGGAGCGTGGCGCAGCTTGGGGCAGCCGGCGCGGCAGAGGGCGTAGTACTCGCAGGCCTGGCACTCCGGGCGAGGCAGTGCCTTGTTGGCGGCGAAGGCCCGCCGCCGCTGCCGCCGCGAGATCTCCGCCCAGGAGTCCACCAGGATGTTGCCCAGCTTCCAGTTCTCCTCGACGAAGAAGTCGCAGGGGTAAACGTCCCCGTTGTACTCGACCACGCAGTAGGAATCGCAGGTTTCGTGCAGCGTGCAGTTTCCGGGCTTCTGTCCGGCGAGCGCCTCGGCCAGATTGTCGAAAAAGCGGATGCGCGCCTTGCGCCGCTCCCCCCACCACAGCTCGAAGGTCTCGCACAGGAATCGCCCGTACTGCTCGGGGGTGATGGTGAAGGGCAGCGGGTGGCCGCGGCCGTCGAATTCCGCCAGCGGGATGTACTGGAGGTATTCGATGCCCAGGCCCCGGAAGAACCGGTAGGTCTCCCGCGGCTTCTCGACGTTGGCCTGGCTGAGCACGCACAGGACGTTGAACTCGACGCGGTTCTTCTTGAGGGTTTCAATGCCCTGCATCACCCGGCCCCAGGTGCCATGCCCCTGCCGGGTGAGGCGGTAGGTGTCGTTGACCTCCTCGGGGCCGTCGAGCGAGACGCCCAGCAGCCAGTTGTACTCGCGAAACAGCGCGCACCAGTCGTCGTCGATCAGCACGGCGTTGGTTTGCAGCGCGTTCGAGATGTTCTGCCCGTCGCGCCCGTACTCCTTCTGGAACTCGATCAGCTTCCGGTAGAACTTGAGGCCCGCCAGCATCGGCTCGCCGCCCTGGAAGGCGAAGACGCTCGCGGGGTAGGAGTAGAACAGGAAGGCATCGACCAGCCGCTCCAGGGTGTCCAGGGGCATGATGCGCCGGGGCAGGTCCTTGTAAGGGTCCGCCTCGCGGTCCAGGTAGAAGCAGTAGGCGCAGTCCAGGTTGCACAACGCCGAGGCCGGTTTGACGAGGAGGGAACCGATTCGCGGGGTGCCCCCACCCACGAACTGCGAACTGAGACCCATAAAGACAAAAGCGCCTGGCATTTTTCAGCCAGGCGCTTTGGAGAGAGATCTTTGGAGGCTTACTTCTTCAGGCGACGGCGCAGCAGGCCGATGGCGAACAGTCCCGCGCCGATCAGCGACAGCGTTACCGGCTCGGGAATCGCGTGGCTGTTGGCGAAGTCGCTCATCGTCGATTCAAAGGGAATGTTGATGTCCTTGATGATCCAGACAGGGTTGGTACGCGGGAAGGACGCCACCCCATACGGGCCCGAGTGGCTTGCGGCGAGCCTGGCAAGGACGTCCCCGGCGGGGCAGATGCCCATGTTCTCTGGCGTTTGCGGATCCACCGCGCAGACAGTCTCGGTGACGGCGGGCAAGCCACTGTAGCTTCCGAGCTGGACATCAGCGCCTATCAGGCCGCCTAGGACCCTATAGCCCAGAATGATGTCCACACCACCCGCCGGCGGGGACGACGGGGAAACCGTGAAGCGCAGTATCACGTTGTTTCCTAGTATGCCGGACAACGCACCGTTGATGCCAATCACGGAAACGACGTCCGGGCGGTTATCCGATACGACGAAATTGTCGAAAGTCAAGCCGTCCAGATAGCAGCCGTCGGGATTCAGGGTCAGTACGTCGCCAGTGCCAAGGAGGCAATCGATGGGTGCAGCACTCAGCGCTGTCGCCAGGGCCATCACCACCGCAACCGCCAAAATTGCTCTTTTCATTTTCATCCTCCAACTATCACTCTCTCTGGCACGCCCCGCTGGGCGCGCCCTGCGATCACTCAATATCGCAAAACCCATGATAAGCGCCCTGGGAATGCATGTCAAGAGCTGGGGAAAGAAACTTAGTACTATTTTTTGGAGGTGCCCGGCCCCCACGGTACTAGTACCATGCCACTGGCGGGCAAACCCCGTTCTCACGCTTCGATGACCGCCTGGAGCCCCGGTCGGCCGTACTCAGCAATCCCCGTTTGAACCAACAGGTTAGGCCGGATCTGCGCCTGCCCCGGGCTATGGGTGTGGCCGCAGAGGACCGTCAGGTGGCGGCCCGGATAGTGGTCGAGAACCTCGAGGATGGTCTCCCCGGCGGCCTGCGAGGCGAAGTGCGGTAGGTGATCCCCGTCCGAGAGCCGCCCTTCGTGCCAGGAGGCCTCGCGGAAGGGGGGAACGTGGGTGAGCAGGATGACCCTGGGGCAGGCCTGAAGGGCCTCCTCGAGCACCCGGCCCAACTGCTGCGCGGCCTCGTCGCCCAGGGCCCTGAGGCGCCGGAAGAGTTCGGGCTTCCGGAGCCCGCTCAACTCCTCGATCAGAAAGTGATCATTCAAAAGCACTTCCGAGAGCTGGCCGAGGCCCAGCCGGCCATCAGCCCAGCCGTCATGGCCGGCCAGGGCGGTGGTCTCGGACAACTTGACCACCCCCGCCCTGGACAGCCAGCACAGGTGGCGCGAGCGGGCTGCCTGGCGGGCGACCCGCTCCCTGACCTGGCCGATGGAGCCTTTGTAGAAGTCGTGGTTGCCCAGCACGAAGTAGATGGGCCGTTGGAAAGCCTCCTCGAGCTCTGCCAGGTAGAGGTGAACCGAGTTCGCCTCCCCGATGTCGCCGCCGATCAGCAGGGCGTCCAGGCCCGCAGCGAGGAGACTGGCGTAGAACTGCCGGCGCTGGGCGGGCGAGAGGAAGTTGAGGTGAATGTCCGTCACCCAGCCGAGCCGCGCCATAGGCAACCGGGAGCTTCAGTCGGCGTCGTCCAGGGCTTCCCGCTGGAGTTCATCCAGACTCAGGCGCCTCCCTCCCGCGGCGTCGAGCTGCTCCCAAATGCCTGCGAGCTGGCGGCCCACATCGGAGACACGGCGCCCCTGCGACGGTGGCGCCGGACCGTTTTGCACCGCGGCGGGAGTGACTTCCTTCATGCTCTCAGTATATCCCCGCGGCTGGCCCAGCGCGGACGCGCGTGATGGCGTACGGGGCCAGGCGCAGCTTCCTGCCGCCCGGCAGCCGCACCTCCGCCGCGTCGTCGCTGAAGTTCATCAGCCACAGCGCGCCGCCTTCGAGCACGCTCCAGTAGACGTCGGCGGGCTTGACGATGCCGAGGGCGGCGGCGATCTCCGGCCGCAGGTTCCCGAACCGGCGCAGCTCGTCCCGCACGAAGCGCGCATAGGGCTGGCCCGGTTCGGGGTCGCCGGGGAAGAAGATGACGCGCCCTCGGCCCGTCTCGCCCTTTTGCCAGCGCCCCCAGACTGCCAGGTCGCCCTCGACGGTCTGAAGCGGCCCCCTGGGGCGCTCCGGGTAGATGACGATGCCGCCGGAAGCGACCCACCGCGCGAGGCGCTCCAGCACCGGCTTTTCGGTGACGTGCCCCCACAGGAAGAGGAGCACCTTGTAGCGGTCCAGCGCGCCCTCCTGGATCATCGGCTCGCTCAGGTAGTCGAAGTCGGTGGTCGAGCGCATGGCCTCGGCGCGGGTGAGGAACGCCGAGGCCCACAGGTAGCGCAGCGGCTCATCGTCGAGCTTGATGGCCGTATCGGGGTAGAAGGCGGCCACGTCGATGAGGGGTTTCGCACGGCGGTCCACGAGCGGCGCGTGGCGGAGCCAGGCCGCGATCGCCTGGTCGTTGCCGTACAGGTTTGAATGGTAGTAGAAGAGGTGCTCGCCGTCGTTGGTGGCGGCGTTGAACAGGCGCGCCACCACCCCGCGGGCGCTGCCGAATCCGCCCGGCTCGTAGCCCAGCCGGGCCCCGTAGAACCGGGCCGCGGAGGAAGCCATGCGGGTGATGGCGAAGTTCTGCGGGAAATTGTCGCTCTCGTTGGTCAGCCGGATGCCCCCTTCGAGGCGCGCCATGGTGCGGGCCTGATGCGTGTAGTCGGTGCCGATCTCGATGGGGCCCCAGCCACCGGAGGACTGGTGGATGACCGCCTCGGGCATGGCCTGGCGCGCCCACTCGGCCCACTTCTGGCACCACTCGCTCATGGCGCCCATGTACCAGTCGGAGAAGTCGATGCGCTTGCGCGGCACCGCCGCCGTCACCGGCAGGAAGGGCTCGATCTCCTCGAAGGATTCGAGGCGGGCTTCCCAGGCGCGGTTCAGCTCCTCGAGGCTCGGGTAGCGGGCGCGCAACCAGCGGCGGAAGGAGGGCGCAGCGTGGGGATCGCCCGCCCAGTACCCGATGTGGGTGTGGATGGGACCTCCGCGGTAGCCCCAGTTGCCGCGGGCCGGGTACTGCGCCTCGCCGTAGTTCCCGCTCGGGCCCAAGCGCACGCCCAGCAGCGCCTTTCGCCCCCCGTAGTGCTTTCCGAACTCCTGGAGGAACCGCTGGGCGTACCGCGCCTGGTGGTCCGCGAAGATCGACTGGATGTCGTTGCGGAGGCGGTGCTCGAGGCACACGAAACCGACGTTCTCCTTCGACGCGTGGAACCAGTCGGGCAGCGTGTAGGCCGAGCCCACCACCAGCAGCGGGAACCATTGCAGGCCCGCCTGCTCGATCTCGTCCACGACAGCGTCGTAGAAGCTCCAGTCGAAGACGCCGGGCGAGCGCTCGACGAAGTTCCACTTGACGTAGCTCTCGATGCCGTTGAAGCCCAGGGCGCGGGCCAGCGGCAGCAGGTTGCGCAGGGTGGCCAGGGCTTCAGGGAGTCCTTCGGGCGTGGCGGCGTCGGCGCCGGCGGTGGTCACGCGCTGGGAGGGGCGGGCGAAGGCGACTGCCGGCTTGACCAGCGGGACGGGCTCGCGGGGCGGCGCGGCGTCCTCGAGCGTGATCGAGCGGAGCGCTTCGACGCCCAAGATCCGAACGCCGGCGGCGGGCAGCCGGTCGTACTCGAAGACCGCCCGGCGGAAAGCGCCGGTGTTGAGCCGCGCCACGCCCCACTGCTTGCTGTGCGGCACGCCGGGCTCCAGCGAGATGAGGGAGTAGCCGCGGTCCAGGTACTCGACCGCCAGCCAGCAGCGGCCTTCCGGCAGCCGCTCGAAGCGCGCCAGAAACGCCGCCCGCCGGAAGTAGTCGTTGACCGGGCGGATGATGGCCAGGCCCCGCTCGAGGGTGAAATCGGCGTCCGGCCCCCGTGCCAGGGTGATGCCGCCCGCCTGGGCCGCGTCCCAGCGCGCCACCTGGGCGCCGTGAGCGGCCAGACACAGCAACAGCGCCACGATCCCTCTCACGGTGAGCCAGTCTACCGCGTCAGATAGGGCCAGTGGGAGACGAGGCGAAAGCCGTACTTGGTCACCAGGATGTACACCGCGCCGGCTACCGCGGCCAGGACCACGAACAGCCAGTAGAGCACCTTCTTCCACGGGAAGCGCCGGCCCTCGCGGTGCAGCACCAGCAGATAGCTGGCGAACACGCCCACGAAGTACAGCGCCACCATGGGCACCGCGAACAGCACCAGGTTGAAGATGTCGGGCGTGGGCGTGACGATGGCCGCCACGATCACGATGATCAGGATGGCGTAGCGGCTGTGGCGCAGCAGGAAGGCGGGCGAGACGATCCGCACCAGCGTGAGCAGGAAGACCAGAATGGGCAGCTCGAAGACCAGTCCCACGCCCAGGGTGACGTTGACGAACAGATCGAAATACTCCGTCACCGAGACGATGGGCTGGATGCGGATGTCCCTCCCGATGCCCAGCAGAAAGACCAGCCCGAAGCGGAAAGCCACGAAGTAGGCAAACAGGCCGCCCGCAATGAACAGACCGGCCGAGAACAGCACGAACGGGCCGGCCCAGCGGCGCTCGCGACGGTACAGGCCCGGCGCGATGAAGCCCCACACCTGGTAGAGCACCCAGGGAGAGGCCAGAAAGATCGCCGTCAGGATGGGCAGCTTGATCCAGACGATCTGGA
Source organism: uncultured Solibacteraceae bacterium (assembly GCA_964541065.1). Taxonomy (GTDB): domain Bacteria; phylum Acidobacteriota; class Terriglobia; order Bryobacterales; family Bryobacteraceae; genus VFZS01. The sequence goes on along the minus strand of CAZIRH010000139.1, from coordinate 1,253 downwards.
AGACCTCCATGGGCTTGATCTGCGCCAGGCGGGGGTCTTTCACGCCGAGCTGGGTCAGTGCGGCGTTGGCCGGTTCGCTGATGACGAGCCAGAGCTGGTTGGCAAACACCAGGCTCAGCAGGAAGGCCACGCCGATGCCCACCAGGCACCTTAGGAGGCGGGAGCGCAGCTCCTCGAGGTGCTCGAGGAAGGACATGCGGAGCATGTGCTCCTCTTCCTCGTCTTCCTTGTCGGGGGGCGGGGAGCCGTTCTGGCCGGCGGCGGGAGCTTCGGCCTGCTCGACCGAGGCGATGCCGGCGGGCCGGGTTTCGACTGCCTTCTTGTACCTCCAAAATGCCATCGGCTAGCTTGCGGGCGAGGGCCTTAGATCTGGAAATCGGCCACCGGCACGGGTTTGGCCTCCTCGGCGGGGCTTTCGGAGCCGTCCGCCGGCGGGCCTTCCGGCGCGGTGCCGGGGGAATCGGCGCCCTGATCTGCGGACGCGCCTACGGTGGATGTTTCCTCGGTGGTGGAATCCTGCGAGTCGTAGCTCTGATACTGGCCGTCGTAGTAGGGGGAGTCGTAGTTGTAGTCCTGGCTGTAAGCGTCGGGCGAATGCTCACTGGTCACCTGCTTGAGCGAGTGGTGCTCCTGCTCGATGGCGGCCATCTCGCGGTCGAATGTGGATTTCAGTTCGCTCGAAGCCCGGCGGAACTCCGTCAGCGCCTTGCCGATGGTTTTGCCCAGCTCGGGGAGTTTCTTCGGGCCGAAGATGAGCAGGGCAAGAACGAAGATAAAGACCGTTTCTTGCCAGCCCAGGGAAAACATCAACGCTCTCCTGCTTCCAGACGGACGCTTACATGATAGCCAGCCGCCGGAGAGCGCGTCAACCCAGAAGTGGACTTGCCCTCCCCCAGTTTGGGCGCTGAACATGTGGAATAGGCCTCCGGGCCTGTTGGGGGGCACGCGACACACAGGCAAGAATGCCTATGCCTGGAGTTTCTACATTCCCGGTCTGGGTCCAGGTTGTGGCGCACGCTTCAGCGTGCCGCTGCGGGCTTCAGCCCGCAGTTCCCGGCCACTCAGATTCGCGGGAGAGAATCCGAACCCTCGGGCCACTGGATTTCCTGGGACATGCTCAGAAGAAGGCCACCTCACCTCTACCCGCCCAGCGGCTGGTTGTTCGTCACCTGGCACCTGCACGGCAGTCTGCCCTCCGCGTTGTATCCTCCCCCCGGGAAACCCTCGGCGGGCAAAGCCTTCGCCTGGATGGA
>CAZIRH010000138.1:0-10739 GCA_964541065.1 uncultured Solibacteraceae bacterium | reverse complement strand
CACTTCAGTGTGCAGCGGCGAGCTTCAGCTCGCCGTTTGGTTGCGGCTACGCCGCCCTGTGAGCCTGCCAGGAGGGCTCAGCCTTCCCGCACCACTTCGAAGCCCATCAGCCGGCCCATCTGCCGCAGGGACGCGATGTGATCGCCGTACACTACCACGCGGTGCAGCCCGCCGCTGATGTTCTCGAGTATCTTCCGGGCGTCCGCCACCCGCGTGCGGAACTTGGTGCGGCAGCCCCGGTCGCTGTCCACGTTGCCGAGCACCTCGCCCGTCGCGAACACGAATTTCTTCGGGCCGATGAACTTGCCCACCGTCACGGTCTCGCCGATGGGCACCAGCACCTGCATGGAGACGCCCTTGTTGTCCTCCATGTGGGAGCGGATGATGTAAGGCGAAGCCGGCCCGCCCACGCCCTGCAAAGCGGTGGCTGAAACGCAGTGCGCGTGGATGATCTCGTTGCGGCTGGTGTCGAAGCACGGGTCGGAGACGAAACCGGGCTTGCCGGTGAATGGGGTCAGCAGCAGTTGCGTCATGGTGGAGTTGAGGTCGCCCTCGCAGACGCCATAGAAACCCGCATCGTTCAGCTTCGACCACGCCACGCACGGATAGGCGGGCAGCTCGCCGCGGCGGAATCCCCCCAGGCAGTCGATGGTGATGGCGTTGGCCTGCTGGTCCTTGAGCAGGTTGACCATGGCCAGGTAGAAGCGGAGCGCTTCGTGGATCTCCTGGCGCGACGGCTCGATAACCTTCAGGGCGCCGCGCGTGAATTCCTCGGCGGCCTTGGCGGCCCGGGCAGCGTCGGCGGCATCGTAGGCCGCCTTGATCTCCTGGTAGCTCGGGAAGCTGATGGCGGTTCCGAACTGCTTCGTGAAAGCCTCCGGCAGCGCGCTCTTCTGAGCCCCGGGCGACACCACCAGCACCTTGCTCCGGCGCAGGTGGTGGATGGTGTAAAAGATGCGCATGTAGGGGTCCAGGTCGCCGTACTCGCTCGTGACGATGAGGTCGGCCTTCTTGCCGCCCTGCGCCCAGCCCGTGACGTCCACGTACGACCAGCCCGAATATGGCCGCGAGAACAGCAGCGTCGGCTGCTGGAGCTCGCGCAGCGCGCGCAGCATGCCGCCGGTGCCCGAAGTCAGGTCGATGATCAGCACCGCATCCACCTCGCCCACGCCCTTCACCCAGGTCTGGGCGTCCTCGGGTGTGCGTAGTATCTCGCCGCCTGAGAAGTTGACCAGGCCCGGGTGCTTGCGCTCGAGCTCGGCGAGGTGCGCTTCGATCTCGGCTTTCTCCTGCGGCACGTCCAAAGTGGGCTTGGGCCAGGTGATTAAGGGCGCGGCCAGGTAGACCTTCTTCACCGCGGCTGGCGCAGCCCAAGGCATTGCCGCCCCGCCGGCTGGCGCCGCCGCAGGCAGCCAGGCGCTCAGCGCGCCCAGCGAGAGGCCAAAGTCACGTCGTGTCAGGAAGAGCGTTTTTTCCGGCATGACCGCGATTATACTGCGGTCCGTCGCCCTACTGCGCCGCTTCGCCGGTGAGGCGCACTCTGCGGAAGGAGCCCAGGTCGAAGAAGCTGCCGATGCCCACCTTGCCCGCCGATAGGGTGGTGTCCACGGCTTGCATGGAGGGCGAGGTGACGCCGTTGACGAAGACCTCGACCTTGCCGGTGCGGCCGTCATACACCAGCCGGACCTGGTGCCAGTCTTCGCTCGTGAGCGTGGCGGGGCCTTCCAGGCTGCTGATGCGCACACGGTCGCCGCCGTAGACGTGGAAGATGCCGTTGTGGTTCGCCTCTTGCTTGCCGGAATCCACCGACAGATGGGCGTAGTTGAAGTGGTCCGCGTCCCGCCAGGCATAGACGATGATCAGGGAGGTGCGCCGGTTGCGCGCGGCGAGCAGTTCCTTCTTCACCTCCGCCTCAACGGTCACGCGGAGGTAGGGAGGCGTCTCGGCCAGGGCGAACTGGGTCGGTCTACGAGGCTGTGTGGAGGGCCTCGGCACCAGCAACTGGAGCGTGGGCACACCGTCCTGGTGGGTCACCTTCCAGTCCGCGGCGATGGGGACGCTCCAGCGCATCCCGAAGACTTCGATGGTGTCGGCGCCCCAGGCGCCGAGGGCGGTTGCCAGGATCCAGCACATGGGGAGTCTCATCCCTACACATTATCCGGCGGACCCAGCACCGCGGGGCCGTGCTGGAGGCTCGCGTCGGGGTAGACGGACACGTGCAGGTCGCCGAGGTGTGCGCGCACGCGCCTGCGGGAAGCGCTAGTTGTTACGCAGCCGCCGCCGAAGCCCCAGGGCCAGAGCGACTAGTGCCGAGCCCAGCAGAGCAGACGTGCCCGGCTCAGGGATCGGGATGGAGAAGTTGTCCATGGTGGCATACCCATAGGCGCCGAGGCCGATTCCTGAACCCAACAGCCCGGTCGGAACGCTGCCCCGAGAGTAGCTCTGTTCAGGCGTACCGTCGAAATTCGTATCGAAGTCCAGTGTTACCGTAGCTCCGCTCAGCGTGGCCGTCATGCGAGCCGAGGCGAAGGGGCTCGAGAGGGTAAAGAAATCGAACTCGCTCCAGGCTATGTTGTTGTCGCCGTCGTTGCCGAAGTAGAACGCCCCGTAATTGAACTCCGTGCTGTCTTGGTTCTGCACCTTGAGAAACAGGTGGTTGTCCAGATCGGCATAGCCGAGCACGATCGCCACGTAGCTGAGCGTGCCTGTCGGGAAGGCGTCCACGGTCACGCTGTTCGAAGTCGCGCCAATGAACGTCATCAGGGAATAAGCAGGCCCGGTGGCCCGGTTCGACGCTATCGTGAAATCGCCATCCCGCTCCGTCCAGTTCGGTCCCATGTTGGTGCCGTCCGGACGGTTGAAATCGTCCAGGATGATTCCGCTGACGGCGGGGCTGGTCGAGCAGAGCCAAACCGCCACCAGACCAATCACCAATCTCCGCAGCGCCTTCCGCTGTGCCATACTCAAGTCCTCCTTCGACCGAAACCAAAATCATACCAGACTTTCGGGGTCTTGAGTCCGGTACTAGTACTCACATTCTGACGGCCCTTGTTCTGCGCCCTCGAGACCCCCCGGCCGGTCAGACGTTGTCCGGCAGGTCCAGCACCGCGGGGCCATGCTGCATGCCAGCGCAAGTGCGGAAGTCAGCCGGGATAGTCGGGCAAGTACCTGACGAACGCCAACCGGGACTTGACGGTCTCAAAGAAGGCCCTGTCTGCGGTCCAGAACTCGCAGCCGCGCAGTTCGGCCAAGGCGGCGTAGGTGGCGGCGTAGACCGTTTGTTGTTTGAACTCGCGCGCCAGTTCCCGGGCCCGCTGCCGCAGACGAGGATGCGTGGCAATGCCGACCGGGGCGCGGTCCAGGATGTCGAAGGCAAGTTGCTCGTCGCCAGGCGCCAGTCTCCCGGTGCTCGCGCACCTGCGGATCACACTATCCACTTCGGACAGGAACATTGCGGGCGCGATCAGCCTCAGACCCGCCGCGATCGACTCCCGCACCAGACGACGCGCTGTGGCGCTGTGCGTTTCGGTCTCCAGCGCCAGCTTCACGACGAGGCTGGCGTCCACGCACCGCTCGGTCATCGCTCGCTAGCCCGTTCCTGGCGGATGCGCCGGATCTCCTCGGAGGTGTCAACGGTGCCTCCAACCCGCATCCGGAGAGCTTCGCACTCGGCCAGCCAGGCGTCCACCTGAGCCAGCCCCGGTTGCTCGGCTGCGCCACCGTCGCCCGCGGCTGCCAACTGCTCGCAAACGTGCGCCACGAGTTTCAGCCTCTCGGCAGGAGGAAGCTGCGACACAACGCGCTCGACTTCTTCCAGGCTGGCCCGATCAGGCATGTTCTCCCCCTGCTGCCCGGGTTCAGTTCACATTATCGCAGGAAGCGGCGCCTGCTCACACGTTGTCAGGCAGGTCCAGCACCGCCGGGCCGTGCTGCATGCCGGCGTAGGGGTAGACGGCCACGTGCACGTCGCCCTTGTGCTCGCGCTTGAGGCGTTCGAGCACCTCCTTCCAGGAGCGCAGGCCCACGGTCTCGGGCGGGAAGTAGAGGTTGTCCAGCTCGCGCTGCTGGAGGTACTCGGTGTAGAGCAGCACCTGGCGCGCCCGCGGGAAGCGGCGCCGCCGCGCGTCGCGCTGGGCGAAGTAGGATCCGGTCCGGTTGAAGCGCGCCTCGTCCAGGTAGTGCCACACGAACTCGCCCATGGGGTTCTGGTTGATCACCACGACGCTGCCGCCGTCCTTGAGTCCCTGCCCGCCCCAGAAGAAATGCTCGTGGAGCTGCGAACCCTTGGGATAGGCGTTCACTACGACTACGTCGGCGTCCTTGGCGTAGTCGGTCGCCAGGTGATTGACCGCGTAGCGCGCCGCCCGGTGGTGCGCCGCGACGATGTCGCCCGCCACCACGTGCACCGCGCGGCGGTCCTGGTTGTAGACCACTTGCACGCTGAAATCCACGCCCACCTTGCGCGCCGCTTCGATCATGTCCTGCCGCTGCTCGTTGTCCCACATGTAGAAAATGGGGATGCCGTCCTTGGTCCGCGGCCGCTGCGCGCGCTTGATCTCCTGGTGCATGCAGCGGATGGTCTTCATCCCGCAGAGGCCGGGCAGGATCAGCTTCGACCCGCCGCCGTAGCCCGGGGTGCCGTGGGCCTTCAGGCCGCTGAGCGTGATTTTGACGTCGGCCTTGACGTAGTAGGTGTTGACCAGGATCTGATTGCCCGCCTTGGTGGTGCCCAGGTCCACCAGGTTCTCCCAGATGTTGTGGTTGATCCAGGGGTGGCGCCGCACCGTCTCCTCGCCCAGTTTCTTGGCGACTTCCATCGCGTTCATCTGGTAGTGGCAGCCGTAGGCGGCCACAAAGAGAATGTTCTCGTCGCGGATGCCCGCGGCGCCGAGCTCGGCCATCACGTGCGGCACGATCTCGTAGGTGGGCGTGGGCCGCGTCAGGTCGTCGAAGGCGATGGTGACGGTCTTCTTGCCCGCGGCGATCTCGCGCAGCGGTGGCGTGCCCACCGGGTTCTCGACGGCCCGCTTGATCTCGGCCGGCGCGAGCGGCCGCGCCTGGTGACCCTTCATGTGCTGCACCGAGATGCGCCAGCCCGGAGGAAACTCGAAGCGCTCCAGTCGGTCGCCGAACCACTCGTGGGTGCGCAGCTCGAGGGCGTTCGAGCCTGGCCTGCCTTTCTGCGCGGCGGCGCCGGCGGCGGCTCCGGCCAAAAAATCACGGCGCGTGGGCATCGGCATCCCTCCTCAAGTTGGCAGCCGTGCCAGTCTACTACAATCGGGTTTGGGCGCGCTGCCGGCCGCCGGCTGGCCGTGGTTGCGCGGGAGGCCGAGGCCCGGTATCCTCATTGTAGATACGGAGGTGCCCATGCGTGTCGCGGTGCGCAAGTGGGGCAACAGCTTGGCGGTCCGGATCCCCAAGCCGGTGGCCGCGGATTGCGGCCTGCGCGAAGGCGCTCCGGTGGAAGTGAGCCTGGCGCACGGCAAGGTGATCCTGGCACCCGTGCCCAAGGTGCGGCACACCCTGGAGGAGCTGCTGGCAGGGATCAACCGGCGGAATCTCCACGCTGAGTTTGACACCGGCCCGCCGGTGGGCAGGGAGGCTTGGTGAAAGCCCCGGTTCCCGAGCGTGGGGACGTGGTGTGGATCGACATGCATCCCCAGGCCGGCCACGAGCAGCGCGGCCGACGGCCGGCCGTAGTCCTGTCACCTGCTCTATACAACGCCAAGGTGGGACTGGCCCTGCTCTGTCCCATCACCAGTCAGGTGAAGGGTTATCCCTTCGAGGTGCCGCTCCCGGCTGGCCTGCCGGTGGCCGGCGCGATCCTTTCCGACCAGATCAAAAGCCTGGACTGGAGGGCCCGGAACTCAAAGCTGATCTGCCGCCTTCCGCCGCCGGCGGTGGAGGAAGTCCTCTCCAAGTTGGGCACGCTTCTGGAACGCTGACCCACCGGTTCGTCATCCAGCGGGGCGGAGGGCGATACCACGGGATGGGCCCGTCGCTTCGAAGCTGTCAAGTCAGCGGGACGTTCTGGTAGAATCCAGACATCTCGGACGGAGACGCCGCCGCGCATGGAGATCACGCATGAGTAGAGAGAAGCTGGCCATCGAAGGCGGTACGCCGGTGCGGACCGAACCGCTGCCGCTGGAGCTTCCGGGCGTGCACCGCATGGACGAGGAGGAGGTCGAGGCCGCGGTCCGGGTGCTGCGTTCGCGTTCCTTGTTCCGGCACTACGGCATCCGCGAGCCGCGCGAGGTGAAGAGCTTCGAAGCCGAGTTTGCCGCGCTCACCGGCGTGCGGCACGCCGTGGGGGTTTCGAGCGGCACGGGAGCGCTGCACACGGCGCTGTCGGCGCTGGGCGCGGGCCCGGGACAGGAGATTGTTGTTCCCGCCTACCTCTGGGTCTCGGTGCTGGCCGCGGTGGTCAATCACGGCGCCATCCCGGTCCTGGCGGACATCGACGACACCTTTTGCCTGGATCCGGCCCGGCTCGAAGAACGCATCACTCCCAGGACCACGGGCGTCGTCCTGGTGCACATGAGCGGCGCGCCCGGCGATGCGCCCGCGGTCCGCGAGGTGACCCGCCGCCACGGCCTGTTCCTGCTGGAGGATTGCGCCCAGTGCGCCGGCGGCTCGATCGGCGGCCGGAGCGTGGGCAGCTTCGGCGAGCTGGGCGTCTTCAGCTTCCAGCCCAACAAAAACATGACCTCGGGCGAGGGCGGCTGCGTGGTTACCGACCACTACGACCTCTACCGCCGCGCCGCCGCCGCCCACGACGTGGGCTACGCCCGCGACCCCGCGGGCCGCATGGTCTTCGATGTCCCCGAACTCCGCCTGTGGGGCCGCGGGTACCGCCTCGACGAGTTGCGCGCCGCCGTGCTCCGCGTGCAGTTGAAGAAGCTGCCCGCCACTATCGCCGCCATGCGTCGCAGCAAGTACCGCCTCCGCGCCGCGCTCCAGAAACACCCGGGCCTCCGCCTGAGACGCATTCTGGATCCCGAGGGCGACACCGGCGCCTTCCTCATCGTCACCTTCGCGGATGCCTCCGCCGCCCGCCGCGTCAACGAGGCCCTCCGCGCTGAAGGCATCGTCACCTTCCCCCAGGGCGTGACCAACATCTTGATGACCTCCTGGGGCCTGCACCTCTACTACCACAACCTCAGCCTGGTCGAAAGAACCAGCGTGGATGGCCGCGGCTTCCCCTGGAACCTTCCGCAGAACGCCGCCTCGCAGCCCGACTACTCGAAGGGCGCCTGCCCGGCGGCCGACAGCTTGTTCGAGCGCAGCCTCCTGCTGGCCATTCCTTCCTGTCTCACCGAGCGCGACGAGCAGGACATCATCCGGGCCTTTCAAAAAGTGCTGGGCGCACTCCTGTGAGCGAAACGTCGGTCCAGGTCGTGGCCGCGGTCATCGAGAAAGACGGCCGCGTGCTCATCTGCCAGCGCCGCTCCGCCGACCGGTACCCGCTGAGGTGGGAATTCCCCGGCGGCAAAGTCGAGCCGCCGGAGGATCCGCGCGCCGCGCTGGCTCGCGAATTGCTTGAAGAGCTGGCCATCCACGCCGTGGTCGGCGAGGAGCTGCTCCGCTACGAGTACCGCTACCCGCAGCGCCCGCCCATTCTGCTGATCTTCTTCCGCGTCGCCGAGTACCGGGGCGAACTGCGCAACCGCCAGTTCGCCGACATTCGCTGGGAAGCGCCGGGGCGCCTGCCGGAGTACGACTTCGTGGATGGCGACGCGGAGTTCGTCCGGCGTCTGGCGGGTGGCGCTATCTCTTCCGGCGCAGCCAGCCCCCCGGATTGAAAGTCATCACCATGGCCTCGCGGGTCAGGTCCCGCTCAAAGAGCTTGTCCCCTCCCGCTTGCAGAAACCGGTTCACCGCGGCGCTGGGCCCGGCGTAGCCTGGGTAGGTGAGTCCGTCCATGTGGGTATCCTCCACCACCAGATAGCTGCCGGGGCTCACCAGCGGCGCATAGAGCCGCAGCTCCTCAAGCACGTGATTCATGGCGTGATCGGAGTCGAGCGTGACCAGGACGGTCTTGCCCTTCACGATCTCCGCGAAGCGTCTGACGAGGTGGCGGTCCGTCGAGCTGGCCTGGAAGAACTGCACGTACTTCTTCCACAGCGGACGGTTGCTGGCCTCCTTGGTCAGGTTCTGAAGATCAACGGTAAGCACCCGGGAGTTCTCCAGCCCCATACCGTGCAGGGTGTGAGCCCAGTAGAGAGCTGACCCACCGTACCAGGTTCCGGTCTCGATGATGTAGTCCGGCCGCAGCTCGTAGATGATGTCCTGCATCATCCACAGGTCGCAGGGGTTCTTGATGAGTTGAATCCCTTGAAACCACATGTGCTGCCACACCTCGAGCTCGTGGAACAGCTTCATCAGCTCGTGCTGCTGGGCGGTGCTCAGCTTCAGGTCCCGCTGGCGCAGGACTTGCTCATAGCCTTCCTGGGCCTTCCGCGCCTGCTCCCGGCGGAACGCCTCGGTCTCGTCCTGTCGTTTGAAACCCACCGACACCGCGATCAAGCCAAGCTGCTGGCCGGAGGGGCCGCCGGGCCGGGCGGCCTTGTCCAGCGCGAACTCCACGGTGGCCCGGCCCGCCTTGAGGGCCGCGGCGGGCACGGGTTTCAGGAACGAATACCGGCCGTGGCGGTCGTACGTCTGCGAGCCGACGTCCACGCCATTCACCCTGGCGCGCAGCGTCACCGGCTGGAGCTCCTTCATCAGCTCTTCCGCCATGGCGAGATTGAGCTCCAGGTAGACCTGCTGACGCGCCGGCAGCGGGTCCAGCGACACGCTGAACACCTGCTCCGTCCAGCGCCAGGCGCCTTCAGAGCGGTGAAAGCCCTTCAGCAGACGCGACTCGTGCTGGGTGCCCCCCAGCTCCAGCCATGTCACTGCCGCGGGCTGTGCTGATCGCTGGCGAGAACAGCTCAGGCAGAGCGCCGCCGAGAGAAGGACGGCTGTCTTGAAGCGATACATGCGAAACCATCTCCCAGGAGGATTCGGCGTTCACCTGGCGGCCGGCAGGCGGAACTCCACTTGGTGGCCCTCGTTGAGCTTCTCGGAGAGCTGGCGGTCCACCGAGGCCAGCGGGATCTTCTCGTGCCTGCCCCGCGGCGTAACGTAGTGCAGCTCTTCGCCTTCCACCCAGTACGCCGCGGCCGAGAACACGGAGTGGTCCTTCGTGGCAATGAGGAACGTCAAGGATGCCTCGGCGGGCTCGGACGGCGTGCGCGCCGGCGCGTCATAGATCCGGAGGTTCGACTCCTCCGGCGCCTTGCGCTCCCCACTGCGCGCGGATTCGCCCCCGAAGTACTGGTGAATCACCACCTGCGGGGCCGGTTGCGGCGGGGCGGTCACGATCACGCTGGGCGCCGGCTCGTATCCAGGCCCGTAGTAGTAGCCGCCGGCAAACACCGGGTAGACCCACGGCACGACCGCCGGGCGGCGCCCGGAGCGGTATGGCTGGAGCGGGGCGCCCGTATACGGTGGGAATCCGCTGATGGTGGCGCCCAGCCGGCGGGCGAAGGTCGGGTCGGTGATCGAGAACGGGCTCCACAGGGGCGGGGCATGGCCCGTTCCCGGAAACACCACGTTGCCGAAGCCGCTGCGCGAACCGTAGTTCCGCGGCTGGGCCCACGCCCCGGCCGCCAGGCAAACCGCCAGACCGCCCACCACCAGCACTCTCATGACTGCCCTCACTTGCAGGTTACCGCTGCCCAGCGCCGCTGGCAAGCGCCTTCAATATCGGTTGCATTCCCCTGGCGTTGGGACTAGCATTTGGATTTGGGAGGCCGTATTCAGATGAGGACATCCTGCGCTGTCGGGGTTCTGCTCGCCCTCCTCGTTGTTACGCTGGCATTGTTCGCTCAAGCCCCGATGCCAAGCTGCAAGACGGTCGAGCCCGCCACCGGCAAGATCGGCGACGAGATGACCGTGACGGGCGAGAACCTCGACAAGGCCAACGTGGCCGAGCTTCGGCTGGCCCCCGTCGCGGGTGGGAACGAGGTCAGGGTGGTGATCAGCGAACAGACTGCCACCACGATCAAGTTCAAGGTTCCCACCGCGGTCAAGCCCGGCCGGCACGCCCTGGTGACCGTCAGCAAGCGCATTCCGCGCGACCTGGAGATCGAGCAGCCCGTCAAGATCACCATCGAGTAGCTTGGTCTCGCCGGCCGCTCACGCGAGCTGCCCGGTGAGCGCCGCCAGGCGTTCCAGTTTCCGCCGGGCGGCGCCCGAATCGATTGACTGGGCCGCCAGCCGCATTCCCGTGCGGAAGTCCTGTGCCTGGCCCGCGGCCACCAGCGCCGCCGCGGCATTCACCAGCACGATGTCCCGCCGGGGCCCCAGCGCTCCGCTGAGCACCGCCCGGGCCAGTTCCGCGTTCGCCTCCGCTTCCCCGCCCTTCAAGTCCTCGGGCGCCGCCGTCGCCACCCCGAAATCCCCCGGGGAGACGCTTCCGCGCTCCACCCCGCCCTTGCGAATCTCGAAGAACACCGTGGGGCCCGTGGTGGTGATCTCGTCCAGCCCGTCCGAGCCGTGCACCACGAAACCCCGCGGCAGCCCCAGCGCCGCCAGTGCCTGAGCCATCAACTCCGCCGCGTGCTCCGAGGGCGCTCCCACCAGTTGCGCCGTGGCCCGCGCCGGGTTGGTCAGCGGACCTAGCAGGTTGAACACCGTCCGCATCTTCAGCTCCAGCCGCGCCGGCTGCGCGTGCTTCATGGCCGGATGGTAGG
>CAZIRH010000137.1:0-10773 GCA_964541065.1 uncultured Solibacteraceae bacterium | reverse complement strand
GTCTCCCTGGGTGTGGTCTCGACCCCCGTCATCCAGCACGCCATCCGCCGCCTGGGGGCCGCGGGCGGCATCTCGATCGGCGCCAGCCACAACGCCGCCGAGTGGAACGCCCTGAAGTTCTTCGGACCGCAGGGCGTGTATCTTTCGACCGCCGAGGCCGGCGAGCTGCTCGACATCTACCACCTCAAGAAGTTCGACTTCGTCGAATGGGACCGTCTGGGGAAGCTGCACGACGAGCCGGGCGCCATCGACTGGTACCTGGACGAGCTGGCGGCCGTCTACGACTTTGCGGCCCTCCAGCGCTTCAAGGTGGTGGTGGATTGCTGCAGCGGCACCTCGTCGCTGATCCTCAAGCGCCTGAACGAGCGCTTCGGGTTCGACTTCCTGTTGATTAACGAGCACATCGAAGGCGTCTCCTTCGCGCACGAGCCCTCGACCACGGCCCGCATGGTGGCCCTGCAACTGGGGCCGCTGATCAAGCCGCTCGGTGCCGATGCCGGGTTCCTCTTCGATGTGGACTCGGACCGCGTGGCCGTGGCCACCGACGAGGGAGCGCCGGTTTCCGAGGAGCTGGTCTTGCCGCTGCTGGCCGACTACCTGCTGCCGCGCGGCACGGGCAAGCTGGTCATCGCCAACCTCTCGAGCACCGCGCTGCTGGAAGAGGTGGCCGGCTGGCACGGCGGCCGCGTCCTGCGCGTCCCGGTAGGCCGCCAGGCGGCCATGGACGCCCTGGCCAGCTACCGCCCCGAGCAGATCGCCGTGGCTGGCGAGGGCACCGGCGCGGTGATGATGCCGCAATTTCGTTTCATCTACGACGGCATCGCCTCGATGCTGGCCATCCTGTCGATGATGGCCGAGCGCGGGAAGAAGCTGTCGGAGATCCTGGCCGGCTATCCGCGCTACTCGATTCTGAAGGGCGAGGTGCCGCTGGTCTCGCAGCGCATCCCGGCCCTGCTGACCGACTTGCGCGCCCGCTATGCGGACGGCCAGGTGAACATCCTCGACGGCCTGCGCGTGGACTGGCCCGGCCGCTGGTTCCACGTCCGCGTCAGCCAGACCGAGCCGCTGGTGCGGATCATCTGCGAGCAGCGGGGAGAGGCGCCGCAGGCGCTGTTCGACGAGCTGCTCGAAGAGGTGAGGAGTTTCGGATGAGGAGTTCGCGCCAAGACGCAAAGGTCACGCCAAGCACGCCAAGACTACGGAAACAAAAACTCAAAGAAAAAACTTGGCGGTCTTGGCGAAACCTTGGCGGTCTTTGCGCGAAACCGCTCTGCGCGAAAGGAGCTTTCCCATGCCGCGTGAGCATTTGCTGAAGATCGGTGTCTCGGGGATCCGCGGGGTGGTCGGAGAGTTTCTGACGCCGGCCCTGGCGTGCAGTTTCGCGCAGGCGTTCGGGACTTACGTGGGCACGGGCCGCGTGGTGGTGGGCCGGGACACCCGGCCCAGCGGCCAGATGCTCCAGCACGCGGTGGCCTGCGGGTTGCTGGCCACGGGCTGCGAGGTGGTTGACGTTGGCATTCTGCCCACCCCCACCATCCAGGTCTACGTAGGGGCCAGCCCGGCGCGCGGCGGCATCGCCATCACCGCCTCGCACAACCCGCCCGAGTACAACGCCCTGAAGCTGTTCAACGCCCAGGGGCTTTTCTTCAACCACTACGAGCGCAGCGAGCTGATCGACCTCTACCATCAGAGCGAGTTCCGGCAGGCGGCCAACGAGGAGATCCGCGGCGTGGTCCGCGAGTTCGAGGCGCCCCCGAAGCTGCACTTCGAGCGCATCCTGCGGCACGTGGACGCCGGGCGCATCCGCGCGCGGAGGTTTCGGGTGGCCCTGGATGCGGTGAACGGCGCCGGCTCGCTGGTAAGCTGCCGCTTCCTCGAGCAGGTGCTGGGCTGCGAGCTGCACGCCATCTCCGTGGACCCGGGCAAACCCTTCCCCCGCATCGCCGAGCCGCGCCCCGACACGCTGGGCGATCTGGCCGAGCTCGTGCGCCGCGAGCGCTGCGAGGTGGGCTTCGCTCAGGACCCGGACGGCGACCGCCTGGCCGTGGTGGACGAGACCGGCCGCTGCCTGGACAACGACGACGTTCTGGCGCTGGTCGTGGACGCCGCCCTGGAGCGCCTGCGGGGCGACGTGGTGGTGAACCTGAGCACTTCGGCGGTGATCGACGACGTGGCCTCCGCGCACGGCCGGCGCGTGTACCGCACTCCGGTCGGCGAGGCCAACGTGGTCGAGATGATGCAGGCGGTCGATGCCGTCATCGGTGGGGAAGGCTCGAATGGGGGCATCATCTTCCCGCCCGTCCAACTCTGTCGCGACAGTTACACCGGCATGGCCTTCCTGCTCGACCGCATGGCCCGGACCGGCCTGAGCATCTCCGGGCTGGCCGCCCGCCTGCCCCGGTACTACCGCCGCTTCGGCCAGATCCAGTACGAGCACGGGCGGCTGGGACCGCTGATGCAGGCGCTGGAGGAGGAATTCGCGGGCGCCACCCTGGACCGCACGGACGGCCTCAAGGCGCTGCTTCCGGAGGGCTGGGTCCACCTGCGCGCCTCCAATACCGAGCCCCTGCTGAGGGTGGCGGCGGAGGCGCGCTCCGAGGCGGCGGTGGAGGAACTCTACGCCCGGGTGTTGCGGCTGGCCGCCGGCAGTGGGGCAGAAGAATGAGTGCGAAGACTGCCTCAAAGTGCGCTGAGAAGTCTGCGCCTCATCGAGGTGCGTGATCGAACTGCAAGGAGGTGTCACATGAAGAATCCGGGCTGGAAATCCGTTCTGCTTGCCCTTTTGCTGGGCAGCGTAGCCAGTTACGGCCAGTCGGCGGGAGCCGGCTCGCCTAACAACCGGCTGTTCGCTCGCATCTACGGGTGCCAGGCCGGCGTCACCATCGGCAACTCGATGGGCGAGCCGGTCGAGGGGTGGACCTGGCAGAGGATCGAGCAGACCTACGGTTTCCTTGACAGATTCCTGGCCAGTGGAAGGCGCGGGAAGGATCGCGCCGTCCCGCAGCGCTTCGGCCAGGATTGGGTGTACCGGGCCCACCAGCGCGAGCCTGGCTGGACCGAGGACGGCATGGAGCGCTATAAACTGCTCGCCTCCGCCATCATCAAGAAGGGCGGCCGGATCACCATCGAGGATCTGGCCCGGCAATGGATCGAAGACATCGACCCGGCTAAGTTTGGCTACCATCTGGGTCCGCAGGACCTGATCATCTACCACCTGCTCAAGGCGGGCCTGCCTCCCTGGGAGGTCGGCCGCTATGCCATGTGGCCGGGCTTTATGGGCACCAGCAAGATGATCATACCCGTCGGCATGGTGAACGCCTGCCGCCCGGACAACGCGGCGCGCGACGCGCTCGATCTGGCCCGCATCAAGGACGTTCAGGGCCGTCCGATCTGGCGTGATGACAAGTACAGTGCCGATGGCAGGCTGAGCAGCACCCTGGTGTATGACTACGGGCTCGAGGTCGCTGCCGCCATCGCCGCAGCCACCGCCGAGGCGCTCCGGCCTGCCGCTACCGTCAACTCAGTGGTCGAGACTGCGCTGGCGCAGTTGCCTGCCGGCGCCCGCAAGGACGTGGAAACGGCCGTGGGCTGGGCGCGGCAGGCCAAGGACTGGAAGGAGATTCGCCCGCTCTACGCAAAGCACTTCGAGGGCGTGCCCGTCTCGAACGCCATCGACGTTCTGGCCGGCGGCCTGGCCAGTTTCGTGCTGGCGGACGGCCGCCCGCGCGAGGCCATCCTCTATGCCATAAACATCGGCCGCGACACCGACTGCAAAGCCTACGTAGCGGGCGGCCTCGCCGGCGCCCTTCGCGGGATCGAGGCTGTGCCTGCCGAGTGGGTGGCCACGGTCGAGAAGGCGGTCCTCACCGATCCCTATACGGTCTCGAAGCGCACCGCGCGCCAGGAGGCGGAAGGACTTTACCAGGCCTGTCTGAACGAGATGCGCAAGTCGAAGACCGCCGACCGCGAGCTGGAGTCCCTGCTGGAGAAGTGAGGCCCGCGGACAGCCTGCGGAGGTCGCGGCTAACGGGTTGAGGGCTCCTGGCTCTCCTGGCCCGGCGTGACCACCGACTTCTCGTTCTCGCGGAGCATCTTACGCTGCTGCCGCGTTTCCAGTTCCTGCCGGGCGCGGCTTTGCTCAAGCTCGCGGATGCGCTGGCGCCGGCGCTCGATCTCTTTCTTGAGATCCGCGTTCTCGGTCTGCAACTCCCGGACGCGTTCGTGCTTCTGCCGCCAGGACGCGACGCTCTGGCGCACGTGCAAACCGGCAAACAGCGCCACCGCCAACCCGCCGGCGGCCGCCAGGAGGCCCCATCTCAGAAGTGCCGATCTCATCCTAGACTCGCAACAGAAGCCCTACATTCTCTTATAATCCTGTTTTGGCCACTTTGCCACCATATTCTTGCGGGGAACCTCACATGACGGAGAGAATCGTGGTGCTCAGCACTTGCGCCTCGGCCGAGGAGGCGGAGAAGATTGCCCGGGTGCTGGTCGAGAAGCGGCTGGCGGCCTGCGTGAACGTGCTCGCCGGGGTGCGCAGCTTCTACCGGTGGAAAGGGGCCCTGGAGGACGCCGCGGAGTGGCTGCTGTTGATCAAGTCCCGGCGCGACCTGTTCACCCAGCTCCGGGCGGCGCTGGAGGCCGCGCACTCCTACGAGGTCCCGGAGCTCGTCGTGCTGCCCATCATCGACGGCTCGCCGGCCTACCTCTCGTGGCTCGACGCCGAAGTAGGATAGGTCTCCAGACCTGTCCCCTCCGCTTGCACCCTAGGCCCCCGCCGTGATGTGATGGCTCTTCTCATGCCGCCCGCGTCCCCCCAGAAGCCCACCCGCGCCCGGCACTGGGTGGTGGTCTTCGCCGTGACCCTGTCGGTGGTCACCTACATCGACCGGGTGTGCATCTCCCAGGCCGCGCCCAACATGATGCGCGATCTGAACCTGGACAAGGTGCACATGGGCTACGCCTTCGCCGCCTTTGCCTGGGCCTACGCGCTGTTCGAGATTCCCGGCGGCTGGCTGGGCGACTGGATGGGACCGCGCCGGGTGCTGATGCGCATCGTGCTGTGGTGGTCGTTCTTCACCGCGGCCACCGGCTGGGTGTGGAGCCAGATCTCGCTGGTGGTGACGCGCTTCCTGTTCGGCGCCGGCGAGGCCGGCTGCTTCCCCAACCTGACCAAGTCTTTTACCACTTGGCTGCCCCAGCACGAGCGCGTGCGCGCCCAGGGCATCATGTGGATGAGCGCCCGCTGGGGCGGCGCCTTCACCCCGGTGCTGGTGGTGTGGGTCTTTCAATTCATGAGCTGGCGGCGCGCCTTCGAGCTGTTCGGAGGCATCGGCGTTGTCTGGGCGGTCTTTTTCTTCTGGTGGTACCGCGACAACCCGCGGCACCACAAGAGCGTCAACGAGGCCGAGCTGGCGCTGTTGGAAGGCGCCGACCAGATGGCCTCGGGGCACGGCGACGTGCCCTGGGGGAAGCTGGTCACCTCGCGCACCGTGTGGATGCTGTGGGCGCAGTACTTCTGCGTCTCCTACCCCTGGTATTTCTACATCACCTGGCTGCCCACCTACTTGCAGGAGTACCGGGGCCTGAACCCCTCGGATGCGGCGCGCCTGGCCATCTTCCCGCTGTTCTTCGGCGGCCTGGGGTGCGTGTTCAGCGGCTTCCTCAACCCCTGGGTGGCGCGCTGGACCGGCGTGCGCACGGCGCGGCGTCTGATGGCCTACATCGGCTCCTTGGGCGCCTGCGTGATGCTGTTCGTCCATGCCGGGCTCCGTGACCCGCTGCCGGCCATGATCGCCATGGGCCTGGCCAGCTTCGGCAACGACCTGCTGATGCCCGGAAGCTGGGGCGCCTGCATGGACGTCGGCGGCAAGTACGCCGGCACGCTGGCGGGCTCGATGAACATGATGGGCAACTTCGCCGGCGGCATCGCCCCCGTGGTGCTGGGCTACGTGCTGCGCACCACCGGCAACTGGCTGCTGAACTTCTACATCATGGGGGCCATCTACCTGCTGGCGGGGCTGTGCTGGGTGTTCATCGACCCGGTGACGCCGCTGGAGGAAAGCCGCCGCCGCGCCTCTTAGCTAGTAGTACAGACGATATTCTGGCCGGGGGTGGCCGGAGGTGGCGAGTCGCGGCGCTGGGTGAGTAAGCCTATAAGCCTGTTGAGGGAAAGGACTTAGGGGCCATGAAGGGCACGCGGTGGGGGGTCCGTCCAGAATAATGTCTGTAGCGAAGAAAAGGCGAAACAGGCGGAAGGCACTTGTAGCGTTGTATTGGAAATAAAGGACTTACACCGCCCGACACCCATTCTGTCCAGAATATCGCCTGTATGCTTTAGAATCAATAACTTACAGGCGAAAGAGGGGCGGTTATGCTGCCAAAATCAAGCTAACATGTTGTGCGGCCATGGCTTAGCGGCCCGGCCAGGTGAAAATCTTGCGGAACCCCCAAAAAACGGGCATCGTCGTACTAGTACTGTACCGGAGTTTTTCAGCAAAAGAAGCCTCAAGAAACGCCCCCATTAGGTTTACATTTGGTGGGCTTCAGGCCCCCTGGCCGCAGGAGGGAATCCCGGATGGCCAGGGCGAGACGTCAGGGTGGCGGCCGGGCGCTACCATCAATCAGATCACCCGTGTGAAGAACCGGGGTCTCGTTCTTCTTGTTTGGCCTTCCAGGTGGCCAGGGAAACCTCGAGGAACTTCGCAGCATCGGCGAAATAGCGCCTGACTTGATCATCGGTGGTGTCGTACCGAAGCCAAAGCGCTAGGACTTCGATCAGCGCACGGTCAACGGCCTTCCCCCGGCGCACAATGTCGCCCGCAAGTAGGGCGAAATCCCCAAGTTCCGGCGGCGCCGATCGAAGGATCTGCATAGGCTCCTCTGATAACACACGCCATCCGCGAGCTTTAAGGCCTTCCGTGGGATCGATGGGACGCCATCGGTCCGTCGCTCGCAACTCCTTCAGAGCCGCTTGCTCAGTGAGCTCAGCCCGTTCCAGGAGATGCCTGACCCTATCAAGGATTGCGTTCTTTTCCGTCCCTTCCGCGAGTTCAAGCAGCCGTCCGAGTATGACGTAACCAGGCAGAGACGTTCCCCGCTCATAGCGGCTCACCATGGCCTGATTGATGCCCAGGAGACGGGCGAACTCGACGCCAGTTTTGCCCAGCCGGTTCCTGATGCTACGGATCGCCCGGGCGATGGGTGATGCCGCAGAAAAAGATTGACTCATCGAGTTTGACCGTGCATAATGGGCTTAAGTAGATGGCACGTAAACGGGTGTATCCGATCCGCAGGACCGCGCTGGCCGAGGCCATCCAGTCTATCCGAAGGCGGCTCGGACTCGGCCAGATCGGTCTCACCATGGCGCTGGGTGGGGGTACAAGCGCCGGCGAGATCTCGCGGTATGAGAGCGGCTACGTGATCCCAGGTCTGAAAACGCTGGTGGCTCTGCTCTCTCTGGCCGAGTTGCCGGAAGAGCGGCAGGCGATTTCGGAAGGGCTTCGCGCCCAAGGGATCGAGGAACTGCTGTCCAACCTGTGGGCGGCGGGGCTGATCGCACCTGTCGATCACCAGACCAGTATCCACCCGGCGGAGGCGGACTGCAATCTGGTTCCACAGGTCCACGCCGGGGCAGCGACGGCCGGCGGCGAGGTTGCTCCGGCGCCCGAAGATTCACAGGTTTTGGCCGATCGAGGGGATTCCTCTTCTGATTCCCTCGGCGTCGCCGCCGGCCCGGGGGGAGCGGAAGCTTCTGCCGGGCCGGCGCCTCCTGGGGAAGCGGCATGAAGGCGGCATCCCTCGCGCAAGTGCCTGCGGGCCGATGCGATCCTGGCCTCGATCGCGCGGATCGGAGAGCAAGGCTGCGCCGGTCCAGGCCGGTTGCGGTCTGGCCGAAGCCGCGGCGTTTGGCCTACCGGCGCACGGATGCTCTCTCGGAGGAGGCGCAGGAGCTGATGATTCGGGGCTTTGCCAATGGGAAGCCCTACCTCCGGATCGTGGCGGACTTGGCGGCGATCGGCGAGCCGGTGGGATATCGGACGGTCGCGCGACGGGGACTTGAATGGAGGCGTGAGCAAGGTCGCCGGGCTGTGCTGGCGGCATTGAATGTGGGGGTGCTGGCTGGCGGCCTTTGGCGACCGGCGGAATTGATTGCGTTCGTGGAGCAAGTCGATCTGCGGCCGGGTTGGGCAGTTCGCTGCCGGCGCCGGCTCTGGCGGATTCTCCGCACATTCTTCAAGTGCCCGAGCCGTGAAGGCATTCGGGCGATCGAATCAGAGTTGTTTGTCTTTTGGCTGGCGGCCACCGTTTCCAAACAGTGGCCGGCTGACGGTTCAAAGGGGGCATGAATGAATGAAACAACTACGGATCGCGGGGCCGCAAGCGCCGCGGACTCCAAACCCAGCAACATCGATGTGACGCAAGAGGGCTACGAAACCTTCTTAGCGGACCAAACCGTTGACATCACCGCGACGGCGGAAGAACGTGATCCGGCAGATCCCGGGGAGCTCTCCGGCGCCAGGCTGCTGGTTTCCCTGCCGCGGGAAGATGCGGCAGTCCATGTGAAGCTCGGCAATCACAACTTGGCGCTGATCGCTGGGGTGCCGTTATTTCGATTCCTGGCGGAGAGCTTGGCGATCATTGAGAGGAGTCCATCAGCGAAGAAAGGGTGCGGCGCCACACTGGCGGACAACCAACCGATCAACGGCCGACTGAGTATCTTCCGGTTGGGGGTAACTGCGGCGCCGGAGCCGATTCTGGCGATCTGGGGCGGAGAGCATTGCTTTGGGATAGTCCGGGGCGAGGCCCTACGGCGGTTCTTGGAGGCCGCCATGCTGCGCGCGGCCTTCGGGAAGCCGGTACCTCCCCCGGATTTGGCAATCGCCGCCGATGTGATCCGCGCGTGCTTTGATGCCCCGCAGGATCTGGGTGAGGTCCGGACGGTCTAGGAGGCGCATGGGTCTACTGGCGACAGAACGGGAGGTGGCAGCCCTGGCGGTTGCTGCCCCCCGTTGTATTGAGATCCCAGCCGAGCCAGCATCCGGCCCATCCGCCAGCCCGCAGCAGGGGCGCATCTTCCAGATGCAAGCCGTACCGCCGAAACCGGAAGAGGCCCTGGTCTCGACATTTGACCAGGGCGCCGATCAGTCCGGTGAGAATTCCTTGGAACGCGCGCTGACGTTTCCAGCGGGACCGAACCTGAGCGAGGAAGACCGCGCCGAAGCCGAGCGACGATATGGCCTGATCGAGCCGATTCTGAAGGGGGACCGGACGCGCCGGAGGGCGCTGGTTAGCTCCGTCGCCACGGAGCACGGGTTGGGTCGCAGCACTGTTTATGGATGGCTGGCGGCGTTTGAGAAGAATGGCCTGCGGGGTCTGGTGAGGCGGGACCGCGCGGACAAGGGATTCTCCCGGCGGCTTCACAGCGCAGCCCTGGATTTCATTCTGGCGGCGGCGCTGCCGAAGCCAGGGGTCTACGGCGAGATGAGCGTCAAGGAGATCTTCCGCGCCTACGAAGAGGAGCGGGTTTGGCGTGCGGCCCAGGCGGGGAAACCGCTCAGCGAAGACAAACAGGCGGAATATCGCCGGTATGTTGTGCCAGAGACCGGCTGCCTGAACTCCTCGGGGCAACTCCCCAAGGCATCCTACGAAACGTTCCGCGTCTGGGTGAACCGGATTCCCGAGCCTGTGAGAGTGTTTGCGCGGGAGGGCGAAGATTCCTTCCACGATACCCAGGAAATCCTCTCGTATCGGGATCTCGAAGCACTCAAGCCCCTTGACTTCGTGGTCATGGATCACCGGATGCTGGACATCTTCGCCATGGTGCGATCGAAGAGGACGTGGCGCTTGGTGCGGCCCTGGCTCACGGCGGCCATCGACATGCGAACGCGCAAGTGGCTGGGCTGGGTTATCGTCGAAGTGCCGAGCAGCGATTCGATAGCGAGCGTCCTGAAGCGGGTGTTCTTGGGGTTTGGTGTTCCGCGAGCAGTTTACTGGGATAACGGGAAGGATTTTCGCTGCGAATGGTTCGAAGGCGGGCGACTGGAAGGCCGAACGGCAAAGCGCGTCAAGGAAGTTGGCGACGGGATGCGGGGAATTCTCGAGAGCCTCGGGGTCCGCGTTCACCATGCCATTGTGCGGCGCGCCCGGTCCAAGATCATTGAGGCCAACTTCGTGAACGTCGCAAACTTCGATCGGGCCCTACCCTACTGGTGCGGGCACAAGCCCACGACGCGGCCGGCCCGTTTCGAGGCCTTGCTGGAAGAACACGCACGCTGGCTGAAGGGCGAGGTTCAACGACCGCCCTTCCCGATGATGGAGGAAGTCGCGGCGCTCTACGATGACTTGTTCGCCGTTTTGAACGAGCGCGAACACGAAGGCGAAGGGATGTCCAAGCCGATGCCAAACGGGCGCGGGTGGATGTGTCCGAACGAGTGCTGGGAAGGGTTGATCGGCGGAGTCGAGCGCCGCACGATCTCTGCCGAACTGCTCGGGTTCTGCTTCCAGAAACGCCGCAAGCTGACTGTGCGGCACGGCGAGATCCAAGCCACCTTCGGCGGACGGACGTTCCATTACAGAATCCTCAGTGTTCCGCTCGGGCTGATGGAGTTGAACGAGCGCAAGGTGGAGTTCGGGTTTGATCCGCTGGACCTCGAGACCGGGGCAATCTACTACCAGCACCGTTTCGTCGGACTGGTGAATTGCGTTGAGTTGCGCCGTATGGGCGAGACTGCCTTCGTGGGCGATGAGCGGGACCGGCGGGCCGCCAGGAAG
>CAZIRH010000136.1:0-10779 GCA_964541065.1 uncultured Solibacteraceae bacterium | reverse complement strand
CGATCGCGGCGGCGACGCGCTGCTGGGCGCCGGGTTCGACCAGGAAAAACACGCAGCCGCCGCCGCCCGCGCCACAGGCCTTGGCCCCGGTGGCCCCGGCGCGGCGGGCGACCTTGACCAGCCGGTCGATGAGCGCGGTCGAGATGCTGGGGACGTTCCTGCGGCGGTGCTCCCACTCCTGGCGCAACAGGCGCCCCGCTTCCTCCCAGTCGCTTTTCTGGAGGGCCCCGCGCATGGCCTGAGCAATGGCGGCGATCTCGTCGAAGTTGCGGTGCACGCGCCGGTTGCCGTCGATGTGAGCCTTGATGACTTCCCAGTTGTTGATGCCGGACTGCCGCGGCTCGCCGGTATAGGCCAGCACGATGCGCTGGTTGAAGTCCGCGAGGTCCACGGGGATGGGTTGGCGCACAATACCCGCCACGCCCAGTTCGATGGCGTTGACCCCGCCGTACATGGCCGGGTAGTAGTCCTGCGAGCCGGTGGGCACGCGGATGATCTGGGCTTCGATGTTCTGGGCGATCTCGCGGAGCTGCTCGAGCGGGTAGCCGGAGCGGGTGAGCCGGTTCAGCACGCTCACGATGGCGATGATCAGCGTCGAGGAGCCGGCGATGCCCGCCCCGGCTGGGGCCTCCGAATCGGTGTGCAGCTCGAAGCCGGTGCGGGGGGCGAAGAAGCGGATGAGGTAGGCCGGCAAGGGGAGCCTGTACTGCCGGGCGGTGGTGAGGGCGGCGAGCGAGTCGAAGCGCTCCTCGCCGGCCAGGTCGTGCGAGCACAGCAGGATGCGGCCGTCGTGGCGGGTCTCGAGGACGCAACGGGCATAGCGGTCGATGGCGAAGTTGACCGTGACCGAGCCAGGATGGTAGAGGTACAACGGCCAGATGTCCAGGGTGCCGCCGGCCACATCCACGCGACAGGGAGCTTTGGCAGAGAGCTTCATGGGCAGTACCGGAGCAAACAGCTACTATAGCGTGGAAACCGGGCGTGCGGGCAGGGAGCCGTCAGATGCGCCGGCCCAGCATGTACGCGCCCAGGTAGGCGCCCACGCCGGCGGGGACGAAGTGCGTGACGTGAGAGGGCAGCGCATTGAGGATGGCGGACATCAGCTCCTCTGTGGAAAGGGCCGCGCTGTTTGGGTCGCCGCCCAGCCGGATGGCATCCGCGATGGGCAGAGCCAGAATGCAGGCCAGACCCCAGCGCCAGGCCCGTTCCGGCTTGAGCGCCCCCAGCAGAATCCCCGCGATGAGAAAGCCTCCGTTCATGAAGACGGCCCGGGTGATTTGATCGGTGCCCAGAGGCAGGAGACGTTGGGGGAGCCAGGCAGCCAGGAAACCCAGCCCGGCGGCGAGGCACCACCAGAACAGGTCGGTCGCGGACCCCAAGCGGGAGGGGGCTCGAACCGACGGCTTCGACAGACGCCCAATCATACTCCACCAGCTCTACTAGTTCCAGTCTACCACGGTTCTACGATTCGTCAATAAGTAACTGGAGCGAAACCACTAACGGGTGCTCCACTGAGCTGAACCCGGCGCGTTGGAAGCAGTTTCTCTGACCCTGGTTAGCAAGGTGAGGTTAACGAAAGTTTACTTTGGCGGCCACTGGGGCCTGTAGAAGAACGCGTCCGGGTCCCGGCGAGGCAGGCGAAAGCGCCTGCCCGGGGTCAGCCGGCAGGCTTTTGTGAGACAGTACACTAGAAGCAGCGCGCGAAGAACTTGTCGATGTTGAAATACAGTGTTACCCGCTCATTGGTCTGGGCGTTCACTGCCTCCCCGCGGTCGTAGTGGTGGCCTGGTCCCTGGATCAGACCTTGGGACAGCGGACGGACGCCCAGCCGCTAACGCCGGGAATCTTCGCGGGGCGCACAGTTCAGTAGGCGTGAAAAAATCCTGGGGACACGCCTGCGCTCATCCCTAGGTGACTGGTTTGACGCGCCCAGCCCGGAGTGTCCCCGGATTTTTTTCGCGGGGCGCACAGAGTTGTGCGGGTTGAAGCCGCCGTCCCTACGTGTACACCCGCTTGACGCGGGCGCTGATGCGGCAGAGCACGTCGTAGGGAATGGTCCCGGCGGTCTGGGCGAGCTGCTGCGCGTCGAGCGTGACGCCGCCTTCGCTGCCCAGCAGGGTCACCGTGTCGCCCGTCCGGAGCGAGGGGCACTCCGTCACGTCGATGGTAGTCACATCCATCGACACCGCGCCCAGAATCGGCACCAGTCTCTCCGCCGCGATCACCTGCCCGCGGTTCGAGAGCCGGTGCGAAACGCCGTCGGCGTAGCCCGCCGCCACCAGCCCGATCCGCATGGGCCGCGGCGCGCGGTAGAGCGCCCCGTATCCGATGGGCGCCCCGGCGGGCACTTCCTTCACCGCCAGCAGCCGGGCCTTCCAGGTCAGCACCGGGCCGACCGCGAGGATCCTGGGGGGCGCCGCGCCGCTGGGTGGAGGCACGTACCCGTACAAGCTCAGCCCCGGCCGCACCAGGTTCCCCCAGGTCTCCCGCCGCCCGTAGGCGATGGGCATGGTGGCGGCCATGTGTACGTAGCGCGCCTCGATCCCGGCCCGGCGCAACGCGTCGCACCATTGGGCGAACGCCCGGACCTGCTCATCGGTCTGGGGGCTCGCGTAGTCTCCGGCTGACGCGAGGTGGGACATGAGGCCCTCGAGGCGCGCGTGCGTGGCTTGCCGCACCGCCTCAGCCGCCGCCGCGGCGCCGGCGCGCGTGCCCAGCCGGCCCATCCCGCTATCCATCTTCAGGTGGTAGGCCAGCGTGCGGCCGGCTTTGTGCGCCGTCTCGTCCAACGGCCGCAACTCCTCGGGCTCGTGCACTACCGGCGTCAGATCGCGGTCGATGAAAGCGCTGCGGCTCTCCGGCAGGCTGTCCGACATCACCAGGATGCGCGCCTTGCTGCCCGCCTGCCGCAGTTCGAGGCCCTCCTCGAGGGAGGCCACCGCCAGCCAGCGCGCGCCCTCCGCCTCGAGAACGCGCGCCACCTCGATCGCCCCGTGCCCGTAGGCGTTGGCCTTGACCACGGCCGCCACCTCGACCTCCGGCCCCACCACGGCCCGCACGGCCCGGTAGTTCTCCGCCAGGCGCCGCCGCGAGACCTCGACCCATGAGCGCATCACCTGTCGCTCCTGCCGACCAGCCCGGCCAGCAGCTTTTCGTAGGCGTCCGTCACCCGCTCCCAGTCGTACCGCTCCTGGATCCGCGCCACCGCGCGCCGCCGCCACTCGGCCCGCTCCTCCGCGCTCAGGCGCAGAGCCAGCTCCAGCTTTTCAGCCAGCGCGTGGGCCTGGAACGGTATGCCGGCCCCCTCGGCCACCTCCCGGTTTTCGGGCGTGTCCAGGTACAGGGTCAGTGCGCCGCGGCCCATCGCCTCGATCAGCGCCGGGTGCGTCCCGCCCACCTCGGTGGCGTGCAGGTAGGCGAAGCAGTGCGACAGCAACTCGTGGTAGCCCTGCCCGTAAATCGCCCCCGGCATCACGATCCGCGCGTCGCGCGTGGCGCGCACGCGCTCGATGTAGTGGAGTGCGTACGGCGCATCCCCGATGAGCGCCAGCTTCAGCGGCGTCTCGACCCGCTCGAACGCCTCCCGCACCAGCAACGCGTTGTTCTCCGGCTCCATGCGGCTGACGTAGAGAAAGTACCGCCCCGGTTCGAGCCCCAGCGCGCGCACCGTGCCCTCCGTCGCCACCTTCCCGATCTGGGCCCCGTACGGGATGAAGTGCGTGGCTTTCGCGTAGCGCTCGCGGTAGTAGCCGGCGATGTACTCGGCGTCCGTCACCACGGCCGTCGGGCAGAACGTGGCCAGCCATTCCGCCAGCCGGTACCACCCCCGCGCCAGCCGGTTCCATTTGCGCCGCCGGCGCTCCAATCCGTCCACGTTCAGCGCCGTGGGGACGCCGGCGAGGCGCGGCAGCCACGTGAACGCCGTGTTCGCGGCATTGCAGTAGAGCGCGACCTCCGGCCGGCGCCGCAGCAGGTCCAGGGTCGAGAGGAACGTGTGAGCCACCGTATCGAGGTACTTGTGCCGGATGGTGGGCAGGTAGCGCAGCCGCACGCCCTGATAGGTGCCGCTGGGGTGCCGCTGGCGGCAGTAGACCGTGACCTGGTGCCCGCGCCGTACCAGCCGCGGGGCCAGTTCTTCGGCGAAGGTCTCAAACCCCCCATAGCGCGCGGGAATGCCGCGCGTCCCGAGAATGGCAATGGTCATGGCGCGCCGGCGCGGTCCGCGCTCAGTACTCGAACTGCCCGGCCTGCGAGGGGGCGGCCACCCGGCTGCGCACGGGGGTCGGCGCCGGGGGGACCGGGGCCGGCAGGCTCACCGGCTCGTAGCGGAACCACGTCGCCATGTAGCGGTTCTCCACCCGCCGCCGCTGCATGATCTCGCGCCGCTTGGCCAGCGCCCGCCTCCAGTTCTTGGCCAGGTACCAGAAGGCCCGCAGCGACTGGTGCTCCCGCACCAGGCAGCAGCCCACCACCAGAGCGTCGCGCACCGTGATGGAGAACCAGTTCCTCCGATACAGGTCTCCGGTGATGTTCTTGATGCGCATCAGGAACCGGTTCTTCACCGAGTGCATGTTGATGTGCGGGGGCAGGGCCCGCCGGTTGCCCGGCAGCACGCTGCGCACGTGGTAGCCCCGGGCGCGCGGCGTGTACAGGCACTTCCACCCCATCAACTGCGCCCGCCAGGCTACGTCGGCGTCCTCGCGGTAGGTGAAGAAGTCCGAGTCGAAGAACTCGCCGCCGATCGAGACGTCGCTGATCATCTCCCGCCGGTACAGCGCCGCCGCCGCGGTGGCCCCGAAGACGTACTCGAAGTTCAGGAAGTGCCCGTTGTCCTCCTCCTGGCTGCCCCGGTCCAGGTGCCGCAGCATGGGCGTGAAGTAGATCCCCGTGGAATCCACCAGCGGCTTGTCCGGCAGCGCGAAGCTGGGCCGCATCGTCAGCAGCTTCCCGCACACTGACCCCACCTGCGGGTCCATGTGCCCCGCCTCCACCAGCGCCTCGATGAAGTTGGGCATCAGCAACAGGTCCGGGTTCAGCGCCAGCACCCAGTCGCCGCGCGACAGCTTGATGGCCTGGTTCTGCGCCGCCGCGAACCCGATGTTGTTCTCGTTGTAGTACAGCCGGCAGCGGTCCTCGAACTGGTCCAGGATGTCCCGCGTCCCGTCGGTCGAGGCATTGTCTACGACAATAACCTCCTTGTAGGGGTACCGCTGCGCCAGCACGGACTCCAGGCACCGCTTGATGAACCGGCCACTGTTGAAGGTGACTACCGTGATCGAAACCAGGTCGTTGAACGGCATGCCCAATGAACTCGCGTTATGACCGGTGCCGGTGTTCCCTCACCCAACTTCCCGCTGCGGCCACCCCTGGGCTGCCTGGGCGGCTCCTGCCCGAAACCAGCCTTCGAAGGCCGAGCCGCACTATCCTACCATGAACCGCCGCAGCCCGGGATCTTCGCAAGACGATGATCCCCTCCAGCGCCCGCAGAGCGGAGCGCAATATCACTGCCAGGCACATCACCCGGTGTGCCGTTGGGCCAAAGTGCTTGCCCGAATACCGTAAAAGGTTATCATACCAACAAATCTGCCGGTGCTCCCAGCCCAACTGTCCGGCCGAGTGCCCACCCAGGTGCCGCGCTACCGCCCCGGGCACGTACCGGATGCGGTGGCCGGCCTGCCGCGCCCGCCGGCAAAAGTCCACGTCTTCGAACCAGAGGGGCTGGAAACACTCGTCGAAGCCCCCCAGCTCCCTCCAGGCTTCCCGCCGGACCATCAGGAAGGCCCCGGCCGGCTGTTCGACCTCCGCCGGACGCTCCCAGTCCAGATCGCGGCAGCGGTAGTGGCGGTTCACCGGGTTGCCCGGCCACAGCCGGTTCAGCCCCAGGATCTCGAAGGCCAGTGCGGCCGGCGTGGGCAGCCGGCGCACCATGAAACCGGCCTGCGGCCGGCCGTCCTCATCCACCAGCTTCCCTCCGGCCACGGCCGCGCCTTCGTCGCAGGCCGCCGCCAGGCTCTCCAGCCCCCCGAGGAGCACCGCGTCAGGGTTGAGCAGCAGGACGCCAGGGCGGTCCAGCGCCTCGAGCCCCTGGTTGACCGCGGCGGCAAACCCCCGGTTCCACGGGTTGGCGATCAGCCGCGCGCCCGGCCGCCTGAGGACCTCCTCGCGGGTCCGGTCCCGGGAGGCGTTGTCCACCACCACCACCTGGGCCCCGGTGGCCAGCGCGGCCTCCAGACACGCTCCGATCACGCCCTCCGAGTTGTGCGTCACCACCACGATGCCCGCCCCGCTCATCTCAGCCTTGTCAGCGCGAAGTACAGCCGCCAGTACCGCTCGAAACCCGCCTGGCGCTGAAGGCGGTAGATGTCGGCCTCGCTCACGCGCAGAATCCTGTTCAGCCGACGCGGACGGGTGCCCCTCCAGGCCGCTTCGCGCCGCAGGCCCGGCCACCTCTTCAGGGCTTCCCACTTGCCCCGGAGCCAGGATGCGCCGCGGCCCTGGCGAAGCGCCACACAGCCCCAGAGCAACTGGGCGGCCAGAATCGGCCAGGCGCTAAGCGCTAGATCGCGCGGGGAGTAGTGCTTGGCCACCAGCAGCGCCTGGTTGCGCGAAATCATTCTCACCGTGTCGCGATGCCACACCCCCAGCGTCGCGCTGCCCGCGTGATAGGCCACCGCCTCGGGCACATAGGTCCCCCGGCAGCCTGCCAGGGCGCAGCGCAGGGAGAACTCGACGTCTTCCAGGTACGATTCGAACCGCTCGTCCAGCGGGCCGACCTTGCGGAACAGCTCGGTGCGCACCAGGGCCGCGGTGAGCGGGGCCAGCCGGATTCTGCGGGGCCGCGACCACTCGGGCCCGTCGGCGCTGCCGTGCCCGGCCCGCCAGGCGCACCCGCCCCGGCACAGCGCATCGTAGGTGCCGTCGATCCGGGTCCGGTCCGCGCTGTTCAAGAGCTTGCCCGTCGCGAACCACGCCCCGGCCCGCTCGGCGGCCCCCAGCAGCTGCTCCAGCCAGTCCCCGGCCGGCTCGAGGTCGTTGTTCAGGATCGCCGCCCACGGCGTCCGGGCAGCCTCCACTCCCCTGTTCACCGCCCTGGCAAAACCCGCGTTGGCGCCCATCTCGAGGACGGTGGCGCCATGCCCGCGCGCCATCTCGACGGAACCGTCGTCCGAGCCGTTGTCCACTACGACGACTTCATCCGCAGGACGGCTCTGCGCGCCCAGCCCGGCGAGGAGCCGCTCGAGTCGGGCGCGCCCGTTCCAGTTGGGAATGACGACGGTCACCCCATCCGCTTTTTCACCATGAACCACAGGTTTTGGAGGCCGTCCCGCCAGGGGTGCAGCTTGGTCTCCCCCAACCGGGACGAATACAGGATGGAGATCTCGCCGAACCGAATGCGGCGGCTCTTGAGGGCTTCGATCTTGATCTCTTCCGAGAACGCCATTCCGTCGGCCGTCAGCTTCATGTGTTCGAGGATCGAGCGCCGGAACACCCACATGCCGGACTGCGAATCGCGCACCCAGCGAAAATACAGCACCGACATGGCCAGCGACAGGATCAGGTTCCCCACCTTGTGCTTGAAGCTCATCGCCCGCCGGTCCCGCACCGGAAAGCGCGAGGCGTTCAGGAAATCCACCTCCAGGTGCAGGAAAGCTTCGAGCAGGTAGGACAGAGCGTCTACGGGGTAGCTATGGTCGCCGTCCAGCGTCACGATGATGTCGCCGCGGGCGCTGGCGAATCCTTTCCGGTAGCTCCGCCCGTAGCCGCGGACCTCTTCCCGGATCACCTGGGCCCCCCGTGCTCGGGCCACCTCCGAGGTGCGATCGGTGGAACCGTTGTCCACCACGATCACCTCGTCGACGAACTCGGGCATCCGTTCGAGGATCTGCTCGATGCCCTGCTCCTCGTTGAGGCACGGAATCACGACCGTAGTGCGCTGGCCTTTATACATGCTTTCTGGTGGGGCGGGCTCTCCAGCCCGGCGGCCCGGCGTATCATAGTAGCTGGCATGAATCGAACTGTTCTATTATGCGTCATCCTGGCCGCCGCCACGCTGGCGGCCGCCGGGGCGGAGCTCGCCCAGGTGCGCTCCGTCTACCTGCTCCCCATGGGCAACGGCCTGGATCAGTACCTGGCCAATCGCCTCGCCAATGCCGGCTTCTTCCAGGTGGTGGCCGACCCCAAGAAGGCCGACGCCATCTTCACCGACCGCCTGGGGGCCGCCTTCGAGGCCCGGCTCGCGGAGCTGTTCCCCGAGCCGCCGCCTCCCAAGCCGGTCGAGCCGCCCAAGAAGGCCGAGAAGAAGGAGAAGGAGGAAGAAGCCAAGCCCGGCCTCGAGATCCCTACCGCGCCCGAGCCGGCTCGCATGTCCACCTTCGCCCGCGGCAAGGGCACCATCTTCCTGGTCAGCGGCAAGTCCCGGACGGTCCTGTGGTCCGTCTACGAGCAGCCCAAGAACACTCTCCCCGCGGAGCTGGACCGCACCGCCCAGCGCATCGTGGAGCGGCTCAAGCGGGAGCTGAAGCCGAAATAGCGGTGAGCAGCCAGGTTTGTGAGCTGCGCAGGTGACACGTTTCAGAGGTTGTGGAAACCATCTCGCGCAGGCTGAAGTCCGTGGCACAGCGCGGCTGCGCCGCAACCATCCACCTGGGGCTGAAAGCAGCGCAGGATTCTATCACATCAGATAGCCGGGACTAACCGGGGAGTTAGGCGAGGGTGCGGCGGGAGGGGGCCGCGGCAGGCGCGCGGGAAGGGCGAAGTGGCGTGTGTGCCAGGGCTTGCGCGTGCCTACCGGAAGCCGGCGAGTTTGGCATCGGCGTTGCAGCCAACCAGGGCGCTCAGAGTAAATCGGGCCAAGACAAGTCAACAGAGGAGACTACGAGGATGCGTACAAAGACTTCCGTGACGATTCTCATGGCTGGATTGCTGGTGTTGCTGGCTACCTGGCCGGCAGCCGCGCAGATCAGCCCGACTCTCAAGGCCGACATTCCGTTCGAGTTCGTCGCTGGGACGACGACCATGGCTGCCGGGGAGTACACCGTCGAGGCCGGCACGAATCCCGCCGTGGTGGCCATCCGCTCTGCGGACCTCAGCGCCCAAGCCTTCGCGCTGACCCACAGGTTGCAGGCCAATGGCACCCCCGAGCAGGCGAAGCTGGTCTTTCGCAAGCACGGGGACCGCTACTTCCTGGCCCAGATCTGGACGGCCGGGACGAACCTGGGACGCGAGCTTCCCGTCTCGAAGATCGAGCACGAGCTGACCAAACAGGCTGCCAACTTCGAGGTGGTGGCGGTTCTGGCCAAGCGGTAGGTCTTCCCAGTGGGCGGCGACCCGGGGGTGACGCATCCTCGGGCCGCCGCCTTTTTTGTTTCTGCCCGCCTTTCAGAAACCAACCCGGCGGTAGTTGAATCCACATAGGTGAGCACTTCGGAAGGACAAGAGGGGCCAACGTGAGACGAGCGTGGAACTACCTGGGCAGCACTTGGTGCAAGTTGACGCACCCGGCGCCAATGTGGCCGGTCAGCGGGCACTACCGTTGCCCGGTGTGCCTGCGGACGCATCCGGTGCCGTGGGAGCAGCAGCGCGGGCGGAGCCGGAGGCCGGAGCGGGGAGCGGCGTTGCACGCGATGAGCGCCCGCCCGGCAGCCCAGGGTGCGGCCCGAGCCGGGCTCATGGCGCCAGCTCCGTCCAGGTAGGTCCTGCCGCGCGGGCCGTCCCCAGGTGCTATCCTGGCTGCCAAGAGACCCATGCCCGCCAACCTGACGCCCGAGTACCTGGCGGCCGAGCAGCAATTCAAACAGTGCCGCACCCAGGCCGAGAAGATCGAGGCGCTGGAGTTGATGCTCTCCACCATCCCCAAGCACAAGGGGACGGAGAAGATGCAGGCCGACATCAAGCGGCGGCTGGCGCAGGCGCGCAAGGAATCGCAGAAGAAGGGCGCGGCACACGCGGCGCCGTTCTACCTGGTGCCGCGCGAGGGCGCCGGGCAGGTGGCGCTGGCCGGCCCGCCCAATGCGGGCAAGTCGCAACTGGTCTCGGCCCTCACGCATGCCCGCCCCGAGGTGGCCGACTACCCCTTCACCACCCGCCTCCCTTTGCCCGGCATGATGAGCTACGAGAACGTCCAGATCCAGCTCGTCGATCTACCCCCTTTCGACCGGGAGTTCATGGAGCCCTGGCTGCCGCAGGTGATCCGCAACGCCAGCGCCAGCGTGCTGGTGGTGGACGCCAGCGACCCGGCAGTGCTCGAGCAGATCGGGTTCATCGAAGAGGTTTACAGGGAGCGCCGCCTGGCGCTGCCCCGGCTGCTGGTGGCCAACAAGGCCGATGTGGAGGGCGCCGGGGAGAACTTCGCCGCACTGGAGGAGCTCTACCGGGGACACTACCGCTGCCTGATGGTGTCGGCAGCCACGGGGCAGAACCTCGAGGGGTTTGCGCGCGCCGTGTTCGACCTGCTGGAAATCGTGCGGGTCTACACCAAGGCTCCGGGCAAGAAGGCCGACCTGACCTCTCCGTTCATCCTGCGGCGCGGCGGCACGGTGCTGGAGGCCGCCCGGCTGGTGCACAAGGACTTCGCCGAGAACCTGAAATCCGCGCGGTTGTACCAGCCCTCCGGCGAGCACGACGGTGCACTCGTCGAGCGGGCGCGGGTCGTCGAGGACGAGGACATCCTGGAGTTTCACATCTGAGGCCCACCGCCAACCCGGCGACGCCGAAGTAGGACTGGCTGGTGGGCCCTGCTGGATTTGAACCAGCGACCAACGGATTATGAGTCCGCTGCTC
>CAZIRH010000135.1:0-10797 GCA_964541065.1 uncultured Solibacteraceae bacterium | reverse complement strand
CTACAGCGCAGGCACGCCCCAGTTCGGCAAACATGGGTTCGCCGGACGGTTACGATCAGCGCGGCTACGGCCACGACCACGGCGGACCATCCCGTTGGAAAGACGCCCGCCATCCGCGCCAGTCCCAGCGCGAGGTAGTACGCCAGCGCCTCCGCGGGCCTTCCGAAGTCGGACGCCTCCGTCATGAGCAGGACAGCCACGGGCAGGAGCAACAGGCAGCCTGCCAGGCCGAACCAGCGGCCCAGGCGCCGTCTCCACGCGGCCCGCCGCGTCAGGGCCGGCACACCCACCTTGCCGACTTGCAGCAACACGATGGCCAGCCACGTCAGGCCCGCAACCACCGCCAGCACCGCGCCCAGGCGGAGGTCCAAGCGAAGCTGGACCAACCTCAGCGTCTCCGGCCCTCCGGGCTCGTACACGATCAGCCAGGAACGCAGCCCGCGCGCGCCGTGCACTAATCGACCCGCCCACAGTCCTCCGAGGAAACAGACCACCCCGGGCAGCGTTCCCCAGGCAAACAACCGCCTCCGCGAGATGGGCAGGTGCGCCACCTGCGGCAGCTTCAGCACCACTGGCGCCAGCGAGGTCGCCAGCGCGAACACCACGATGGGCCCGGCTTCCTCGCTCGCGGGCAGCATGCCCACCATGAAGAACATCACGAACATCGCCCACCAGTACCACTCGTACAGCAGGCGGGGAACCAGCAGCCGCCCCGTCCACGGAGCTGCCGCCTGAGGCGCGGCCTCTTCCACGCGCGCCCCTGCGCCGCGGTCCAGTTCAAACCCTTGCGGCACCGCCAGCCAAGTGCGCGCGCCCAGCGCTGCCGCCGCCCCCAGCGGCGCCAAGGCCGTCCAGGCAGTACCCCAGGCCAGCCACCACGACAACCAGATTGCGCCGGCCAGCCCGACCGCCGAGAACAGCC
Source organism: uncultured Solibacteraceae bacterium (assembly GCA_964541065.1). Taxonomy (GTDB): domain Bacteria; phylum Acidobacteriota; class Terriglobia; order Bryobacterales; family Bryobacteraceae; genus VFZS01. The sequence goes on along the minus strand of CAZIRH010000135.1, from coordinate 9,875 downwards.
AGAAGCCCCAGCCCGACAGGGCGTTCTTCCGCGGCGCCCAGCTCTCGATCCACACCACCGCCAGCAACACGCAGGCGGCGAGGTTCAAGAAGACCGACGCCGCCACCCGGCCTTTGCTCACAGGCAGCGCCGCGACGCCGGCGATCAGCAGCACGCTCGTGCCGGCCAGGAGACCCGTCCGCAGCAGCCACAGCCTCCGGGCAGGGATCGGCAGCGCCAGCGCGAACTCCCCGCAGCGTTCGTGCGCGCGGGAGAACAGCAGGTGCGCCACCACCAGCGCCCACGTCGCACCCAGCAGTACGCCGCTCAGCGCCAGCCTCACCGACAGGCTCCAGGTGTATCCGTGCGCCAGCGCGAACCCGAGAATCTTCGCGAACGTCGGCAGCGCCGGGTCGCGCCGCAGAAGCGTAGCGGTCATGACTGGGCCCCCACCAGCTCGACGAACAGCTCCTCGAGCGGCACGCGTGTGCACACCGCATGCCGCACGCCCAGCTCGCCTTCGAGCAGCAGCCTCAGGCGCTCCGGTTCGTGGCGGAAGACCGCGTGCGGCCCACCCGCGCGCTCCCGCACCCGCACGCAGCCATCCAGCCCGCGCAGGCGCGCCGCTGGCGCTCCAGCGGGCAGCACCGCCACGGTGTAGCCCTCTCGCAGCTCGTCCAGCGGGCTGTCCAGCAGCACCTCACCCGCGTCGATCAGCACCACCCGGGCCGCCATCCGCTCCACGTCGTGCATGTAGTGCGAGGAGAACAGGATGGTCGTCCCGGCCTCGCTCAGCAGGCGGATGGAGGTCTCCAGGAATTCCCGCCGCGCCGACGGGTCCAGCCCCCCGCCCGGCTCGTCCAGGATCAGCAGCTCCGGCCGGTGCGCCACCGCGCACAGCAGCGCCACCTGCCGCGCCTGCCCCTTGCTGAGCGTCTTGATCCTGGCCCGCGGCGATAGCCCGAACTTCTCCATCAGCTCGCGCGCGACTACCGGGTCCCAGTCGCGGAACAGCTCGCTGTGTAGCGCCAGCACCTCACCTACCGTGAACCGCTCCGGCAGCACCTGCTCCTCGGACACGTAGCCGACGCGCCGCTTGATCTCGAGCGGCTGCTCCCAAGGGTCCATGCCGAACACCCGCACCGTGCCTTGCTGCGCGTGAATCATGCCCATGGCGACGCGGATCAGGGTGGTCTTGCCGGCGCCGTTGCGCCCCAGCAGGCCCACCACTTCGCCCGCCTCGAGCGCGAAGCTCACTCCTTTCAGCACCAGCACCCCGGGCTTGTAAGCGCGATGGATGTTCTGGAACTCGAGGATGCTCATACGCCTTCTCCTTCCGGCCCCCGCCGCAGCCCGCGGATCTCGTCCTCGATCAGTTCGAGCAACTCCGTGGGGGTCACGCCGCTCAGCACCGCCTCGGCAGCCAGGCGCCGCGCGCTCGCGCGCATCCGCTCCCACATCTCGACCGGGTCAACCGGTGGTGTGCGTGCCGCCACGAACGTCCCGCGCCCGCGCTGCGTCTCGAGGTAGCCCGCCCGCTCCAGCTCGTCGTAGGCCTTTTTCACCGTCAGCGGCGCGATCACCAGAGCCTCCGCCAGGTCCCGGTGGGAGGCCAGCTTGTCGCCGGGCCGCAGCCGGCCTCCCGCGATGGCGTCGATGACCTGCCGCATGATCTGCCTGTAGATGGGCAGCTCGTCGCCGGGATTGACGTGGAATTGCATGCTAGTGGCGCGCGGGTATCAAAGCCTCGACATCCGTCGGCAGCAGCGTCGCATGGCAGAGCCGTTCACAGATCGCTGTCCAGGCGTAATCGAAAGGCTCCAGGTTCGGTTGTCGCTCCTGGGCCCCCAGGGCCAAGCCGACGCACGAGAAAAGCACTACCACCGCCCACTCGGCCCAAGCTGCCGTGTTCCTGGCTGCCGCCTTGGCTGGCATGTCCGCCTACCTCCTGCTGGCACGTGACATACGTGCTATAGAACACTATATCACCATTGCGGGGCTTGTCAAGAGGTTTTTTTGGCGCGCCGGGGGCCCCCACTTCAGACGGCGCGACCTTCCCACCAGGCTAGGAGCCCGGCCCCGAGGAGACCGGCGCACGTCACGGCGGCTCCGAGCAGGGCGGAGGCAGGGCGGTAGATCATCTCGGTGCGCTGGCGGCCATCACCCGCACCGGGCCGATCAGCCCGGAGCGGAGCTTTTCGGCCTCACGCAGGATGTTGCCGTCATGCCACCAGCGGCTGATGGGCGCGGAAATCGCGGCGTCGAAGATGTTCCACCGCATCTGGTTGGCCAGCAGGTTGGCGACGATGACCACGAGCTGGTTGTCGCCCGGATGCGCCAGGGCCGTGATGTCCAACCGGTACGGCGGCCACGCCAGGGTGCCCGCCAGCTTCCCGTTCAACCAGACCTCTCCCGTGTAGCATAGTTCTCCGAGGTCGAGCGTGAGCTTCCTTCCGCGCAGAGCGGCCGGAAGCTGGAAGGTGGTGCTGTAGACGCCGCGGCCGGAATACCAATCGAGTCCCAGCTCGCGCCAATCGCCCACCCGCCCTTGGGCCTTCGAGCAGTGAAAGACCAGGGGCCGCTGCAACCCGTCCTCCGCCCGCGCCAGGTTCACCTTCAGCCGCAGGAAAGAGCCCTCGGGAACGCTCTCCGGCAACGCGATCCGCGCGCCGGTCACCGCCAGCGGCTGCTCGTTGAGGAACACCTCGTAGTTGCGGCGGACCTGCGGCGGCTCGAGCCACCGCGCGCCCGGCGGAACCGGCACCCGATACCAGCCGGCTGCTGGCAGCAGCTTCTCATCGCTCCCGGACTTCGGTTCGCCCCACTTGCCGAGAGGCGGAAAGGCGAATTCATAGGCCGGCAGCGGCGGCCGGCCCGGCGCGCTTACGGTCCAGTTGCTGCCGCTCCGGATCGCGAGCCGGCGGCCATTCGGGCCGCGGATTTCTCCCTGGACCAGTAGATACCCATTGCCTCTCACCACGATTTCGACCCAGTTCCTGCCGGTGACCACGGGCAGTCTCTCGATGAAGACGGGCTTCAGCCCCTCGCCGCTGGCGGCGATTGGCGAACTGTTCCAGTTGCACTCCACCGCGCCGTCCGCCACCACGGTCAAGCGCGCCGATTGCGGCTGGAACGGCACACCGAGCTCCAGGCGAAACCACAGCTCACCGCCGGCCAGTTCCCCCGGATGACGCCCCGCATAGAAGTACCGGGTGATCCAGGCCGCGTCCCACGCCGACAGGTAGCGTGCCGCGCCCTTCACCGGATTCAGCGGGTCGGTCACTCTGACCCTCCGCCAGGGCCGGTCCCCCTCCTCCAGCCGGAATTCCACAACGGGCACCTCCAGCCTCGTCTCGCCGGGATCCGCCCTCCAGGCGTAGTCGAGCTCGGTTGGCGCAACCTGGAACGTCCACGGGCCCTTCAGTTCGACCGCCGGCGCGGGCTGCGGCTCCGCCGCAACTTGCGCGACCGCCGGCACGGCGCGGTCGAAGACCACGAAGTAAGCTTCCCAGGGCTGGAAATCGAGGTTCAGAGTGCTGCCGGCGGGAAGCGCCGTGCTCTGCCCGGTTTCCGGACTCCATTTTTCCGCTGCTCCGGTCGCGGCGAACCGGATCCGCGCGCTCACGGCGCGGCGCTCCGAGTTGGCGAGGAAGTACACCTCCTTGTCTCCGACTCGCCGATGCAGGTAGCGGAGCGCCGAACCGTCGCCTTGTTCCACCAGCACATCCGGCGGGAGCGCGGCGCGCAGCCAGCGGATCAGCTCCTCGCGGTCCTTCGCGCCGGCGGGGAACAGTCTCTCGGAGATCCGGATGACCTCTGGATCATCGGCCCCGTTTTCGGCCGAGTGCCGCGGCGTCGCCCCGAGCGCCACCACCTGGAACCCTTTTCCGGCGAGCTCCGCAATGCGGCGGTAGGCGGCCAGCGAGACCGTTCTAACGTCCGGCAGCACGAAAACGCGATACGATTCCGCGCCGATCTTCGCCCGGCCTCCGGCGCGCGGCGCGGCGCGGACGATGCTGTCGGTATCGACGAGGTCGCAGTCCAGTTGCTCTCTCACCAGCCGGTCAACCAACGCCACGACCGGCGGCTCTCCGGGCGCCCGCCGGGTGATGCCCTGGCTCCAGACCTCTTCGACCGGGTACAGCACCGCGATGTCGGCCACATGCTCGCCCTGGCTGCCCAGGAAGGACACGCGCCGCGTGTAGTCGGCCAGTTTCTTGAAGTACTTCCAGTAGGGGTTTTGGTAGAACCACGAGTTCGGCCAATCGTCCATGCTCGCCGGCGTGTCCAGGGCGTAGTGGAACAGGTGGAACACGAAGGAGTTGATTCCGTAGACCGCGAGCATGTTGACGCCGTACCGCGCCTGGTCCAGGGTGACGGTCCAGCCCGCGCCGCCGAGCGCCTCCACCATGGCGCGCGGCCTGCCGTAAACATGGGCGACCGAGCTCAGTTGCTTCGGTTTCCAGGAGCCGATCACCCGGGGAAAGGTGTAGCGGAAGTCTTCATTGTCCGTTCCCGGCACCTGCGGATGCCGCCAGGTGCGGAAGTAGTCGCCCTGATCGTAGATGCTGTACAGGTCTTCGTTGGTGTGGCCGGTGAGCTTGAGGTTGTGCCGTTCGCACCAGCCGGCGAGTTGCCGGAACCAGGCGTCCTCGTAGAGCCGGGTGAGCTCCGCGAAATAGTCGCAGCGGACCTTGATCGTCTCCGGGCCGCCGTCGATGAACAGCAGCGGCAGCATCCTCCGCAGCTCGTACCCCTTGGCGGCGCGGAACCGCTCTTCCAGCAGCGGATCCCAGGCCAGCGTGATGTTGTAGATCTCGTCGAAGAACGAGCCGGGGATGGTCTTGCCGAAGTGCGGCGAGAAACGCGAGGCGTACTGCTCGTAAGTGTTGTTGATGAACTCCCTCACCGCCTCGGGGTTCAAGTAGTTCGGCAAGGGCTGCGCGCGGCGCACGGGCTCGAGGATCGACAGCCGCCACTCGCCGTCAGGGACCTGCCATTCGCCGCGCCCGGTCAGATCCACCAGGGTGGTGGAATCGATGCGGCTCTCGGAGGTCTGGCGCGCGGCGAGGACGAACTTGGCCTGGGGAAACTCCAGGCGGATGTTGGCCGGCCCCCGCACGTCCTGGAATCGGTGCGACAGCCCCATGGCGGTGTACCGCTCGGGATTGGCGGCCCGCGTGCGCCCTCCGGCGTCCCCGCTGGGCCACTTGTCCTCGTCGTAGATCCAGGTGCGGAACCCGACCTTCGCGGCGTGCTCGACGCTGCTCTTCACCGCTTCCCAGAAGCCGTCGGAGAAGTACGGCGTCCGGCTCTGATCCAGGCCGTCCCGGGCGTGCATGTAGGCGCCGTAGACGCCCTTATCGACCAGTTGGTCGATCTGCCAGACGAGTTTGTCGCGCTCAAGCGCGCTGTTCCACGACCACAGCGGCTCGAGCGAGTACTCCCGCGGCGGTTCGCGAAAGAGGCTCTTCAGACGGTCCTTCGCAGGAGCCTGTTGGGAGGGCGCCGCACCTGCCAGCGCCAGGCACAGCACAGCCGCGATGGCGTTCTTCATGACGCCTAGGATAGCGGACTGTGGTGGCGCGCGCACTCCGGCCGGAGTGCGCGCCCCTGGAGTTTCTCACCGAGGGGCAAAATGAGCCCGTCGTGGCCGGAATCCCTGGAGGCGGGCGGGCGCTGCGTTTCCGAGGAGAAGTGGATCGGCCAACTCTACGCCCGCCTCGGAGTCGCGCCTACGGAAAGCCCTCCCTGTGTCGAGGTGCTCCTGCGGACCAAGCTGCTCGCGAATCTGGCGCCGGGCTTTGAGATCATCGCTCAGCGCGTTCCGAGGTTGTAGGCGCGTGGCATCCCCACGACAGGCCAGTGGCGGCCGGCGGAGTGGGCGGGGCGCGGCCGAGGTGCGATCCGTGTCCAGGTGCGGGGCTTGACATGGCAGGGCGCGAGCGTATATTGTTGCGTTCTTAAACCAGGCTTGCGAGCGCCGGTCTGGCGCGGCGGTTTGACGAGTGTCGGGGACGGCGAGACTGGTGTGCCGAGGTGGCTGGTCAGCTAGATGTTGCGGGTTGATCTGACGAACATCCGTGTGGCCTCCAGTGAGGTCGCGCGCGACATCAACCGGATTGTCGTGCTGAACCTCATCCGGAGCCGTCAGCCGATCTCCCGCGCCGATCTGGCCCGGCTTTCGGGTTTGCAGCGCAGCACGGTCTCGCTGATCATAGAGCAGCTCATCGCGCAGAGTTGGGTGATAGCGGGGCCGACCGGACGCCTGGCGCGAGGACGCCGGCCCACCTTCCTGCGGCTGAATGACAAGCGCGTGGTCATCGGCATAGACATCCGGCCGGTGCAGACGACCGTCGCGCTGGCGGACGTGAACGGTCGTTTCATCTCGCAGGAGGCGATGGCGACTCTTCCGGATCCGAAGGCCGCTGTGGCCGGGTTGATCGTGCGGCTCCGGCACGTGCTTCAGTCGCATCGGAAGATGATGTTCGAGGGCATCGGGATCAGCCTGCCGGGACGCTTCGACTTCAAGTCGCAGAGGCTGGTCTTCGCCCCCAATCTCAAGTGGCCGGAGTTCGACCTCAAGACGCCGATCCAGCGTGCCACCGGCCTGGACGTGGAACTGGAGAACGCGGCCAACGCCTGCGTGCTGGCGGAAGTGTGGTTCGGCCAGACGCAGGGCATTCGAGACCTGGTGGTGGTGACGGTCTCTGAAGGCATTGGCACCGGCGTCTTCATGAACGGGCAATTGGCCCGGGGACTGCACGGCATGGCGGGTGAATTCGGTCACGTGCCCCTGGAACCCGACGGCCCGGTCTGCACCTGCGGGGGGCGCGGCTGCTGGGAGGTGTTCGCCTCGAACCGCGCCGCGGTGCGGTTCTACCTGGAGTCTGCTTCGCAGGCCGGAGGCCCCAGTTTCCAGGACTTGCTGGTGCTGGCTGAGCAAGGCGATGCGCTGGCCGCGAAGGCCCTGGACAAAATGGCGCACTATCTCGGGCGCGGGATGCGGATGATCGTGGCCGGACTGGCGCCCGAAGTGATTGTGGTGGTGGGCGAACTCACGCGATCGTGGCAGCGGTTTGGCCCGGTCATCGAGGCGGAAGTGGCGGCGCAGATTCTGGCCGGTCCGCCACCGCGCATCCTGCCGGCGGACGAAGGCGCGCTGGCCCGTCTGCGGGGAACGGTCGCGCTGGTGTTCCAGAAACACTTCCGCGCCGCGGTGACGGCCTAGGGGGCCGGGGAACGCAGCGAGGAGCCTACCCCGGGGAACCCTACTGTGGGCCGCGGGGACCTGGCGCGCCCACGCGCGGCCCCCTTGACCTGGTTGAGCCCTGGAGTATATATTGTTTGAGAATCCAACGAAGTCCGCCCATGATTGACTGGCCGCGGATCAGAGCGGGCTGCGGTGAGGTGGTCCGGGACGGCGGCGCCCTGTCCGGCATCGCCGGAATGACCGATTTGTGACCCATGCGACCTGAACAGTGGGGAGCTTTCAAGCAGGCAGCCAAGCGCTGCCCCGGCGCAGGCACGCCGGTGGCGGTGATCGTGGACAGCCCTTGGATTCCGGGCTACGTCGGGATCAGTCACCTGGCGTACTACGTGGATCCGGAGGTGTGGTTTCAAGCCAACCTGCGGATCTTGCGCGAGTTCCCCGACATCATCTTCTTTCCTTCCTGGTGGGTGGAATACGGGATGGCCATCGAGCCGTCGGCGCTGGGGAGCCGGATCCATTTCTGGCCCGACCGGCCTCCCGATCAGTCGCCGGCCTTGTTCCGGCTGGAAGAGGTGAGCTTGCTGGCGCCGGCGAATCCGCACGCCGATGGCCTGATGCCCTTGGCCTTGCAGATGTACCGGATGCAGAAGCCGAGGATCCTCGATGCTGGCTACACCATCCCGGTGGTGGCGGCGCGTGGGCCGCTGTGTCTGGCGTCTTTTCTGCGGGGCGCCACTGAGTTCATGACCGACCTGGTGGACGCGCCGGAGGCGGCGCACCGTCTGCTGGCGCTGGCCACGCGAACGGTAATCGACTGGCTGGCGGCGCAGGCCGAAGTCATCGGCGACACCGTCGAGGGCATCCTGGTGCTCGACGACATCGCGGGCTTCCTGTCCGCCAAGGTGTACAGGGAATTCGCGCATTCCTATCTGAGGCAAATCTGTGACGCCTTCCCGCGCGAGTGGGTCAAGGTCTACCACAACGACGCCAACGTCCGGCCGTGCCTGCCGGATCTGGCCGACACCGGCTTCGACGTGCTCAACTGGAACGGCAAGATCGACATCCGAGAGGTGCACGAGAAAACCCAAGGGCGCCTGTGCCTGATGGGGAACGTCTCGCCGCTGGAGATCGCGGTGCGCGGCACGCCCGAGGCGGTCAGGGAGTGCGCCCGGGAGGTCATAGCCCGGAGTGAAGGCGTAAGCCTGATCCTGTCGCTCGGTGGCGGGGCGAGTCCGGGCATGTCGGCGGCGAACTTGCGGGCGCTGGCGGATGGGGCGCCGCCCCCGGGCGCTCGCGGCTCCGGACCGCAAGGATGAGGAAGCGGCCATGCCCGGGCGCCGGAGCGGCCCGCAACCCATTGCTGCAAAGGGGCTTAGGGACCATCCCCGGGCTGGGACGGGAACCATTATTTCGTGCTTGACGCAGCCACGGCATGGTGTATAATCTATGAATAGTTTGACCGTCAAACTAAATGCTTCAGGTTTGCATCGGCCAACACAAGGGTGGTTGAGGCCGCAGGCGATGCGGCCGCCGGAGTTGGGGTAGCCGGGTCTGCATCGCGCGGCGTGAAAACGTGCGTTGTGAGGAGGTTAGAGGCAATGAAACGAATTCTCTCTCTGTGCGCGGTAGCTGTCATGCTAGCGGCCTCGTTGGCCGCCCAGGAAACTCGCGGCACTATCCTGGGGCTCGTCAGAGACGCCCAGGGCGCAGTAGTCCCCAATGCCACGGTGGTGGTCACGAACACGGCCACGAATGCGTCCGTGCGGGTCACATCCAATGAAACTGGCTTCTACCAGGCGGTCCTGTTGATGCCGGGGCAGTATACGGTGTCGGCCGAGATGACGGGCTTCAAGAAAGTCGTCCGTTCCGGGATCACGCTCCTGGCGAGCGACCGGAGGCAGGTCGATCTGGCGCTGGAAGTCGGCACCATCTCCGAGTCGGTCACGGTGTATGCTGAAGCACCCTTGATCGATGTCGGCAGAACGGACAGCGGCCGGGTGCTGGATCAGCGCAGCGTCCGGGACCTGCCGGTGATGGCCAACACCGTGTTGATGATGGTGCAGTACGCGGCCGGCGTGCAGAGCGGCGGCCCCCCGATCTTGCTGGGGCCGCACTCCACCCAGGGCGGCTCCGACTACACCAACGGCGGCGGCGTAGGCGGAAACGCCTGGACGATCGACGGCGCCATCAACGACGGCAATGCCCGCTACACGGCCAACCTCCCGAACGTCGATGCAGTGGCCGAAACGAGAGTGCTGACCACGACGTTCGAGGGGAGCTTCGGTCACTCGACCGGCATTGGAATTGCGGTCGTGACCAAGAGCGGGACCAACGAGTACCACGGTATCGCGACCGAGACGTATTGGAACAACCGCTGGAATGGAGCGGACTTCTTCCGGAAGAAGAACTACTACCAGAGCATCGCGCAGGCGAAAGCACAGGGCAATACGACGCTGGCCGAGCAGTTGGCTTCCCGGCCCATCAACCTGGCGGGCCACTCCAACCTGTGGAGCCTCAGCGTCACCGGTCCGATACAGATCCCCAAGGTCTTCAATGGCAAGGACAAGGTGTTCTTCAGCTTCAGCTACAACGGCGAGAAGGACGCCAAACCGGAGGAGTCCAGCACGTACAACCGCGTGGTGCCTACGGTGGACAACAAGAAGGGGGACTTTTCCGATCTGTT
>CAZIRH010000134.1:7251-10889 GCA_964541065.1 uncultured Solibacteraceae bacterium | reverse complement strand
TTTGCCAGTGTCTCACGCGAGGTCAAGACCTCGCTGGGCCTGGGCGCGGCCGTGCAAGCCGGCTACAAACTGGCCTTCGAACTGGGCTACGAGTACGTCATCCGCGTGGACGGCGACGGCCAGCACGATCCCGCCTGCGTGCCGGCCATCTTCGAGGCCTTGCGCGCCTCCGGCTGCCAGATGGTCATCGGCTCGCGCTTCCTGGACGGCGGCAGCTACCCGACCGGCCTGGTGCGCGGCCTGGGCATCCGCTTCTTCCGCCTGGTGCTGCGCCCCATCCTGGGGCAAGCGGTGCGCGATCCCACCTCCGGCTTCGTGGGCGTCAACCGCGCGGCGCTCGAGGTCTTCAGTAGGAGCTTCCCCCTCGAGTACCCTGAGATCGAGGCGCTGGTGGTGTTGCAGCGCAAGGCCTTCCGGTTCCAGGAAGTGCCCTGCCGCATGCGCCCGCGCCTGGCCGGCCGCAGCTCGATCACTGCCCTGAAATCCATCTATTACATCGCCCACGTGCTGCTGGGGGTCTTCGTCAACGTGCTCAAATACGAGCGTCGCCGCAGGAGGAAACCGACGTGAATGGCCTGCTGAACTTCATGACCGGGCTGAGCCTGGCGCTCATCGTCCTGGTGCTGGCCTCGGTGCGCCGCGCCCATATCCGGGTCGAGTACTCGGTGAGTTGGCTGGGCGCCGCGGTGACTCTGCTGGCGCTTTCGCGCTTCGCGTGGCTCAGGGAACGGGTGGCCGGGCTGCTGGGTCTCGCCGACCCGGCCCTGGCGCTGCTGTTGCTGGTGGGTTGCCTGTTCCTGCTGGTGCTCTACCGCGTCTCGATCGTGGTCTCCGAGCTGAAAGACTCCAACATCGCCCTGGCCCAGCGGGTGGCGATCCTGGAGTTCCATCTGCGGGCGCGGCATGAAGAGAAGCAAACGGCGAGCTGAGATCCCCCGGCGCCCGGCGCCCGAGCCGCGCCCGCCGGAGGGCGGCCTGCGCTGGTGGCACTACGCCCTGGGCCTGCTGGCCACCCTGTTGATCCTGCTCGAAGTCTACCAGCCCGCCTTGCGCGGCCCCTTCGTGTTCGACGACCAGTACCTGCCCTTCGCCGATCCTCAGGCGGCCCAGCAGCCACTCCGGCGTTGGGTCGCGGGCGTGCGCCCCCTGTTGATGGCGAGCTTCTGGGCCAACTACCGGCTCTCCGAGATGGAGCCGTATTCTTACCACCTATTCAATGTCCTGCTGCACTGGGTGAGCGGCTGGCTGGTTTTCCTCGTAGTGCGCCGGTTGCTGGAGCGGGCCGGCGCCACGGGCGCGCCGCGCGAGCTGCTGGCTGCTTTCGCGGGCGGCGTGTTCCTGTGGCATCCGCTCCAGACCGAGTCGGTGGCTTACGTCGCCAGCCGCTCCGAGGCGCTCAGCGGGATGTTCCTCTACGCCGCGCTGGCCCTGTTCCTGTACCGGCGCAGGGAAGCTGTCTCCTGGCCGGTGGCCGCTGGGGTGATGCTCTTGTTCGGCGCCGCGGTCTCCACTAAGGAGCACACCGCCGTGCTGCCCGTCCTGCTGCTCGGGGCCGACTACTTCTTCAACCCCGGGTTCTCCTTCCGGGGGATTCGCCGCAACTGGCGCCTGTACGTGCCGATTGCGGCGGCCGGCGTACTGGCCCTCCTGCGCATCTGGGACATCGTGCGGGCCAGCGGCACGACCGGCTTTGCCCTCAAGGAGTTCACCTGGTACCAGTATTTCTTCACCCAGTGCCGCGTCATCTGGATCTACATCCGCCTGTTCCTGCTCCCCTACGGGCAGACCATCGACTACAACCTGCCGGTCTCGCGCACGTTGCTCGAGCATGGCGCGGTTCTGGGACTGGCGGCCCTGCTTCTGGCGACGGCTGCCGCTTTCGTTTTCCGCCGCCGCTACCCGCTGGCTGCGTTCGGCTTTTTCGCTTTCCTGCTGCTGCTGGCGCCCACTTCCTCGGTCGTGCCTATTGCCGATCCGATCGCCGAACGGCGCATGTATCTGCCGCTGCTTGGGCTGCTGTTGGTGGCGGTGGAGTTCCTGCGCCGCTGGAAAGCCAGGCGCGTGCACCAGGCGGCGGCACTGACCGCCGTGCTGGTGGTGGCGGGCCTGCTGACCTACAGCCGCAACCAGGCCTGGGGCAGCGACGTGGCGCTATGGGAGGACGCGGCGGCCAAATCGCCGGGCAAACAGCGCATTCATTTCCAGCTAGGCTTCGCCTACTTCAAGCAGGGCCGTTGCGAGGACGCCGCGCGCCACTACGAGATGACGGCCCGGCTTGCCAGGCCCGACTACCGGCTGTATTACAACCTGGCCCTGGCCTACGCCTGCCTCGGTCGCGCGCAGGAGGCCCGGGAGAACCTGCTGGCCACCCTCGAGGACTGCCGCCGCGCCCTGAAAGTCAATCCCCAGAACGACGTCGCCCGCCAGGTGCAGCATATGGCCGAGGCCCGGCTGGGGCTCGCTCGCTGACATGGCTGCCCTGCGCATCGGCGTCAACGCCCTGTACCTGATCCCGGGCGGGGTCGGCGGCACGGAGATCTACCTTCGTTCCCTGCTGGCGGCGCTGGCCGAGATCGACGCGGAAAACCAGTACACTGTCTTCACCAACCGCGAGACTGGCCCTGATCTGCTCCCCCGGGCGGCCAACTTCCTGCTGGCGCCGCAGAGGGTGCGCGCGGCTTTCCGCCCGGCCAGGATCCTCTGGGAGCAGACCGCCCTGCCGCTGGCCGTCCGGCGCCGGCGCCTCGACGTGCTCTTCAACCCGGGCTTCACCGCGCCGCTGGCCTGCTCTTGCCCCAGCGTCACCGTCTTCCACGACCTCCAGCACAAGCGCCACCCGGAGTACTTCCGCTGGTTCGACTTGCCCTTCTGGCGGCTTCTGCTGTACGGCTCCGCGCACCGCTCCCGGCTGCTGCTGGCCGATTCGGAACCCACCCGGAGCGACCTGCTGCGCATCTACGGGTTGGCGGAGGAGCAGGTGCGCGCAGTGCCGCTGGGCGTCGAGCCGGCCTTCTTCGAGCTGGGCCGCCAGCGGTGCAAGCCGGAGCCGTTCCTGCTGTGCGTGTCCACGCTGCACCCACACAAGAATCTGGAGCGGCTGGTCAGAGCGTTCGCCGAGATCCGGCGCCGCCGCCCAGAATTCCGTCTGGTGATCGCCGGCCTGCGTGGCTTCCACGCTGTGGCCCTCGAGGCGCTGATTGCGCGGCTGGATCAAACCGCCGCCGTCCGGCTGACCGGCTGGATCCCGCGTGCGGAGCTGCACGCGCTGTACCGCAAGACCTGGGCCTTCGTCTACCCCTCGACCTTCGAAGGCTTCGGTCTGCCGGTGCTCGAGGCCCTGGCCGCCGGCGTCCCCACCGCCTGCTCGGCCATCGAGCCGCTGTCCTCTCTGGCCGCGGAAGCTGCGCTCCAGTTCGATCCCCTCGACGACGCCGCGCTGCTGAACGCCCTCGAGCGCCTGGTCTCGGATGGCGAGCTCCGCGCGCGCCTGGCCGCCGCCGGCCCGCCCCGTGCCGCGCAGTTCTCCTGGCGCCGCACCGCGGAGCAGACGCTGGCGGCGTTGCGGGAGGCGGCGCAGCCGGACCGGTGAGCGGTGCGGTCTGGGGTCTGACGCGCACGGCCCCGGCTTCCTGCGGAAC
>CAZIRH010000134.1:0-7151 GCA_964541065.1 uncultured Solibacteraceae bacterium | reverse complement strand
GAATTCGGGCCGTTTGCGTATATCAGCTATAAGGGTGAGCGCAGCACCCGAGTGCCACAGGGGAGGCAGTACGCGAGGAGGACGTCCTGGGAATCACAGGGTGCCCACGGCACGCTGATACACCAAGAGGTCACGGGGCTTGCCGGAACGGTGCCGAGTGTGTCACAATGAAGGTGCGTTTGGAAAAGCCTACGATTGTGTAGGCGACCCTTTGCGGGTCGCCGATCTTTTTACTTACGAGGACGAACGCGAATGAAGGTCGCCTTGGGGCGGCCTTTTTTTATGATCGCGGGGCAAGCCTCATGAGCTCGTCAACCAGTCGCTGCCACGCCGGGACGCTGAGAAGCTGTGAATTCTCGCCGACATCGAGGCGCTCGGCAATCCGCTGCCGCAAGACAGAGTCGAGAGCCCTGCCGCCAGCATAGCTTTCCATCCAGGCACGCAGGGCGGCCTTTGGATCGCCCGTGATTTCGGGTGGGTGCGAGGTGCACGCGGGGATGCCAACCGCCGCTTCCAACGGGCCTTTTGATTGAACGAAGAGCACCTCCAACTCGGGTTTGAACACGATTGGGACGACTTTCCGCTTGAGGTGTTCGGGCAGGCGGTCAACTGCCCGGCAGAAGGAGTTCTCCCTGTCTGAGTCGACAGAGAGCACGACCAAGTCCACAGGCACCCGTTCGCCCGGACTACGTCTGAACGGTCTCAGCAACTTCTCCAGTAGACGCGGTAACAGGTTCTCATCCGCCAGGACTTCGCTGGTGCTCGGAGGCGGACCGGGCCGGCCGCATTGCAGACGATCCGGGGGCACCCAGCAAACAGGCTCAGACCTTTGGGCGCATCTTTCACCCAGCACCCTGCCGACCAACACCACGAGGCTGCCTTTGAGCGCGCCAGCGCGTGGGGTCTCCAAGTCAAGACCTTGGCCACAGTCACCGTGTTCGTCGCGCCCCTCGCCCACGACTGCGAACCGCACGGTTGGAGCCATCTCAAGTGTTCAGAAGCGGCTATGGTTTTGGAGGAACGCCTCCGAAGACACCCGAGTACCAGGCCAGTCCTGGGTCGCCGGCGTACTGCTCGAAGACTCTGTCCATGTCTTCCTGCGCCAGCACACGGTAGATCTTGGTGCCACCTTCTGGTCCCAGATGCTCGAGGAACCTGAATGTTTCAAGGGCCTCATCCTGGGTCACCCAGCGGACCAGTTCCACCGAGTGGGTCGTGGCAATGACCTGGATGGGCCTTCCAGTGAGCGCGCCGCTCGCCATTTTCCGAAGTAGCTCCAGCCGCTTGCCTTGTAGATAGGGATGGGTCCCGGCCTCTGGTTCCTCAAGACCCAAACACAGTGTAGGCCGGCTCACCCCCGCCACGAGATGCGGGATACAGAGGAAGAAAAGCGCAAGGTTTACGCCATCCGACTCGAGTTCACCTGGCACAGCGCGCGCGCTTCGGTCCGTGTCGTATTCCAGGGAGACCCGCGGTCGGACACCCCGAAAGCCGATTCCTCGAACGTGCGGAAACAGACCCCGGAGTTCCGGAAGGACCCTCTCCCTGAAGGTTCGTTCGCCCTCCACCGTCTGGCGCCAAGCGCGGAGGCTGTGGACGAAGCCAGTTCCCGTGATGTCCGTGTAGGGCTTCTCTGGGTCAACCCAGGGAGGCAACATCGGGGTCACCAGGTGCGTTGGGCTGCCGCGGAAGGCGTAGGCCGTCCCGAGGGCATCACGAAACTCAAGCCAGGGCCGAATCGTTGGCAGCGCCACTGCATCCTGGTGGTACGCGAAGACCAGGTACGGTAGAGGGGCGTGGCGAGGAGGGTCACCAGGCGTGTCCCACCGGGTCAAACCGCGCGAGTGCGTTCCGAATTCGAAGGGGCCCTGCTCAGTATCGAAGTCGAGACCTGAGCATCGGATCCGCTCCCTAGTGACGCTCCAGAGCCCTGAGACCCTACCCAACTCCAGGACATAGGTAGGTTCGCCCAGAGGATCGTCGAGCCAAACGGCGAAGCTGATCGGCTCTCCGCTTGCCAGTTCCGCGAGAGTTGCCCCGTCGATCTTAAACTCCCCGCGAGGACCGCGGATCGGCGCTCGGACGATCTTCGCTAGCGTCCGAAGCGCGCGCAGGAACATGGTCTTGCCGGAGGCATTGGGGCCGAGCAGGATGGTCAAAGGACCGAGCTCAACGTCCACATCGCGAAGGCTGCCGAAGTTCTGTACTCGTATCCGCCGGATCATGGCACTGCCTCCTCGAGGGAGGACCCTCGGAGCGATCCTAGCATAGACTTCGGAGAGTCTGCCAGAATCGAGGACGCTTCTCTCTCGAAGAACCCGAGCCACACATGAGGAGGACTACCAGAACTCTGGAGAAGAGCCAGATCGGCCCCGGCTTCCTGCGGAACGAATTCGGGCCGTTTGCGTATATCAGCTATAAGGGTGAGCGCAGCACCCGAGTGCGGACTGCACCAGCATGCCGCCTTGCGGCGGAGGGGCGCAGCCGGACGCTAGGGAGTACGTATGGCCAAGAACGGCAACAACGGAAAGAGAAGCGGGCGCCGGCGCCGGCGCTGGATCTGGCTGGTGGCGATCCTGGTGGTGCTGACCGGGGCTTTCTTCGGCTTGAAGGCCGCACTGCGCCCCAACCACCGGATCGACCCCTCGAAGCTGGTGGGCATCGAGCGGGGTGACATTGCCCGCTCGGTCGTGGCCACGGGCAAGATCGAGCCCCTGGTCAAGGTCGAGGTCAAGTCCAAGGCCAGCGGGATCGTCAAACAGCTCTTCGTTCACTATAGCGACCTGGTGCGCAAGGGGCAGGTTCTGGCGGAACTGGACAAAGAGGAACTGCAAGCCCGAATGAGAGAAGCCCGGGCCGCGCTGCTGGCCGCCCAGGCCGCCGAGGAAGCCTCCAACGCGACCTTCGAGCGCAACAAGGTCGAGGCCGAGGGCCCCGACCTGCCGTTCCTGAAGGCCAGTATGGACCGGGGGCGCAGGCTGCACGGCCAGGGCCTGATCGCGCAGGCGGTGATGGAGGAAGCCGAGAAAGCCTACCAGATGGCCCTCAACAAGCAGATGATGGCGCTGCGCAACGTTGCGGTCAGCCGGGCGGAGGTGGCCCGCGCCAGGGCCCAGGCGGCGCAGGCCCAAGCCAGCCTGGACCGCGTCGAGGAGGACCTGCGCAACTCGACCATCGTCAGCCCGATGGATGGCATCGTGCTGTCACGCGACGTGGAAGTGGGCGACGCCGTAAGCTCCATCCTGGTACTGGGCTCGCAGGCCACCAAGATCATGACCCTGGGCGACGTGAGCGACGTCTACGTGCGAGGCAAGGTGGACGAAGCCGATATCGGGAAGGTCTACCTGGGCCAGCCGGCGCGCATCGTGGTCGAGTCCTTCAAGGACAAGAAATTCGTGGGCAAGGTCACCAAGATCTCCCCGCTCGGAGTGGAGAAGGACAACGTCACCACCTTCGAAGTGCGCGCCTCGATCCGCAACCCCGGCGGGGAGCTCAAAGCCCAGATGAGCGCCAACGCCGAGATCATCCTGGAGGAGAAGAAGAACGTCCTGCTGGTTCCGGAGGCCGCCGTCATCTACGACAAGCAGCGCAAGGCCTTCCTGGAAATCCCCGACTTGGGCCTAGAGAAGGGCCGGCGGCAGGTAGCCGTCCAGCTCGGCATCTCCAATGGGGTGAAGACGGAGCTGATCGCCGGGCTCAAAGAGGGACAGAAGGTGATTCTGCAATAGGGGCGGCGGCGCCATGACCTTCCGCGACCTGCTGCTGGATACGCTGCGCACGCTGTGGGCGCACAAGCTGCGCACCTTCCTCACCATGTTCGGCATCGCCTGGGGCATCGTGTCCATCATGCTGATGGTGGCGGCGGGCGAGGGCCTGCGCGTGGGGCAGCAAAAGGTGGCGGACAACTTCGGCAAGGACATCATGATCTTCATGGCCGGGCGGACCTCGCTCCAGGCCGGGGGCGTGCGCGCCGGCCGCGCCATCCAGTGGGAGGAGACGGACTACCGGTTCGTCGAGAAGGAAGCTCCCGCCTGCCAGTACGTGATGCCGGAGCTGGGCAACGGCGCCCCGGTGCACTCGAGCTTCAACAGCGCCTCGCTGCTGGTGACCGGCGCGCTGCCTCCCTTCGCCGAGATTCGCACGATCCCGGTGAGCGAGGGGCGGTTCTACAACTGGGAAGACGAGGCCGAAGCCCGGCGCGTGGCCTTCCTGGGCAGCGACGCCAAGAAGCAGCTTTTCGGCACGCGCGCCGCGCTGGGCCAGACCATCCACCTGGGCGCCATACCCTACACGGTGATCGGCGTGATGCAGGAGAAGGAGCAAGACTCCAGCTACGACGGCCGGGACATCAACAAGGTGTTCATACCCTTCAGCTCGGTGCTCCGTGATTTCCCCAACCGGCCGCCGGCGACGGCGCGTTCGATCGACCGGATGCTGGTGGTTCCCAAGTCGGTCGAGGAGCATGAAGCCTGCAAGTGGCAGGTGCGCCGCGCCCTGGCCCGCTACCACGGCTACGATCCCCGTGATGAAGAGGCGGCCCACGTGTGGGACACCGTCGAGAACGCCAAAGCCTTCCGCCAGATGACCGACGGCATGAAGTATTTCCTGGGCGCCGTGGGGCTGGTCAGCCTCTTCTTGGGCGGCATCGGCGTGATGAACGTGATGCTGGTGGCGGTCCGCGAGCGGACGCGCGAGATTGGCGTGCGCAAGGCCGTAGGCGCCACCCGGGCGTCCATCCTGGGGCAGTTCTTTGTGGAGACGATCATCGTGGTGATGTTGAGCGGCGGGGCGGGCATGGGATTCGCCGTAGGGGTGTGCTCGCTGGTGAACACCATCAAGATGCCGCAGTACTTCGCCGGCTTGCTGGTGAGCTGGAATACGGGCCTGGCGGCCTTCGCGCTGCTGGGCACGGTGGCGCTCCTGTCGGCGCTGTACCCGGCCAACCGCGCGGCGGCGGTCGATCCCATCGAAGCGCTGCGCTACGAGGCGGGAGCGTAGGAAGATGCTGGCCGAGATTTTCCGCCAGGCCTGGATCGCGCTGCGGCGCAGCCCGCTGCGCAGCTTCCTCACCATGCTGGGCATCACCTGGGGCGTGGTGGCGGTAGCCATCCTGATCGCTTACGGCGACAGCTTCCGGGGCGTGCTGGTGCGCGCCTTCGACGCTTTCGGCCACAGCGCGGTGGTGTGCTGGCCGGGACAGACCAGCGAGCAGGCCGGGGGCGAGCGCGCCGGCCGGCGCACCCGTTTCGAGAGGGAGGACATGGAGGCGGTGCGCCAGGAGGCCACGCTGGTCAAGCACGTGAGCCTGGAAACGGTGCGGTGGTGGGGCATCTCTTACGGCGACCGGCTGGCCAACACCGCCATCCGCGGGGTGTACCCGGAGTACGGCTTGATCCGTAACGAGGTGCCCAGCGAGGGCCGCTGGATCAGCCCCGAAGATCAACTGGAGCGACGCCGCGTGGTGTTTCTGGGCGGCATGCTGCGCCAGCGGCTGTTCAGCGGGCGGCCGGCGGTGGGCGAGACGGTGCACATCCAGGGCGCGCGGTTCACGGTCATCGGGACGATGGACCGCAAGATCCAACTGAGCAACTACTTCACCAGCGATGACGAATCCTGCTGGATCCCCTACACGACCGCGGCCGACATGTGGGACGCGCGCTACGCCGCCGTGCTGGTGTTCTCCTCGCTGGCGCCCCAGTTCGAACCCAAAGCTATGCAACAGGTGCGGGCGGCCATCGGCAAGCGCCAGCGGTTCGCGGCCACCGACAAGCGCGCCATCCAGATGTTCGGCCGGCAGGAGTTCCGGCCGGTCATCGACGGCATCACCATCGGCTTGCAGGTGTTGCTGGTGTTCATCGGGACCCTCACGCTGGGCATCGGCGGGGTGGGGGTCATGAATATCATGCTGGTGAGCGTGGACGAGCGGGTGCGTGAGATCGGCCTGCGCCGGGCGCTGGGAGCGCGCCGCCTGCACATCCAGGCGCAGTTCCTCTCCGAGGCCCTGGCGCTGACCGTGATCGGCGGCCTGGCCGGCATCGCGCTGGCTTACGGCGTGGCCGTGGTCACCGGCACCTTGCCCATGCTCGGCCCGCTGTTCGAGGACACCTCCGGCAAAGGCGACATCCGGCTGATCATTTCCCCGGCGACCGCCGCCATCTCGGCCGCGATCCTGCTGCTGGTGGGCGTCCTCAGCGGCCTCGTCCCCGCCCTGCGCGCCTCACACCTCGACCCGGCCCAGGCGCTGCGGTACGAGTAGTGCTTCCGGGGCAGGCGCTCCCTGCCGGACCGGACAATCCCAACTCGTAACGCGCTGTAGCCTTCGCATCGGTCATCAGGGAGCGCATTCGACAACTGGCTGCCCATGCCGCTTGGAACATGCAGGTAGAGTGCGGTATGGTTGCAGCATGCGGCGGGCACACTGCGCGTTAGCGGTCGGAATCGCCCTGGCGGCCTTCCCTGTCGCTGGGCAGGGCAACCCAGACGCCGCCGCGCGGGGATGCGGCAGCCAGCCGCGCGGCCCTGTCCTGGCCGTTTTTGTCCGAGTGATGACCCAGGGGCTCGAGACACTGAATGGCTTGAAAGCAACCGATTTTGTGCTGACTGAGAATGGCCTGCCCCAAACCATCTGCGATTTCGCCCATGACCGGCGGCCACTGTCGATGGGCATTCTGCTGGATACAAGTGGGAGTATGCGCGGCGCCAGACGTGATCTGCTGGCAATCGCGAAGACGGGAATCAACACGTTCTTGGACACCTCGGGGCCGCAGGACGAGTACTTCCTGGAATACGTGAATGCCGCGCCGGCAATGCAGTGCGGTTTCACCTCCGACCTGCCCCAGATTCGGGCTCGGCTGGAGACAACCCCAAAAGGCAAAACCGCAGTGGTCGATGCGGTTCACCTCGCCCTCATCGGAATGCGAAAAGCGCGCCATGCAAACCGAGCTCTGCTGATCTTCTCGGACGCATATGACAATCAGAGCACCCGCAGAATCGAGGGGCTCATGGCAGACTTCTCCGCATGGCCACTTCCGACATTCCTGGTCGTTCCGGTGGATCCGTGGCACACCGAAGAGCAACTGCCGGAAGAGGTATCGGCGCGCAGGGATCTGATACGGTTCGCAGGTCGAACCGGCGGGCATGCGACATGGGTG
>CAZIRH010000133.1:0-10894 GCA_964541065.1 uncultured Solibacteraceae bacterium | reverse complement strand
CCAGACCCCACTTGCGGAAGACCCGGATGACCTCCTGTTCGCGCCCCTTCTCGGCCACCAGCAGCATGCGTTCCTGCGACTCCGACAGCATGATCTCGTACGGCGTCATGCCGGTTTCGCGCTGTGGGATGAACTGCAAGTCGATCTCGACGCCGGTCGAGCCGCGGCTGCCCATCTCGCAGGTCGAGCAGGTCAGCCCCGCCGCGCCCATGTCCTGGATGCCGACTACGGCGCCGGTCTGCATGACCTCCAGGCAGGCCTCCAGCAGCAGCTTCTCCATGAACGGGTCGCCCACCTGGACGTTGGGGCGTTTCTGCTTGGATTCTTCGGTGAACTCGGCCGAGGCCATCGAGGCGCCGTGGATGCCGTCGCGGCCGGTCTTGGCGCCCACGTAGACGACGGGGTTGCCCACACCGCGCGCGCGGGCGTAAAAAATGTCGTCCTTGTGGAACACCCCCAGCGCGAAGACGTTCACCAGCGGGTTGCCGTTGTAGCACGGCTCGAAGACGCACTCGCCGCCCACGGTGGGCACCCCGAAGCAGTTGCCGTAATGGGCGATGCCGGCCACCACGCCGGCCAAAATGCGGCGGTTGCGCGCCGCCGCCCGCGCATCGTCCAGCGAGCCGAAGCGCAGCGAGTCCAGCACGGCGATGGGCCGCGCGCCCATGGTGAACACGTCGCGCAGGATCCCGCCCACGCCGGTGGCCGCGCCCTGGAAGGGCTCGATGAAACTGGGGTGATTGTGGGACTCGATCTTGAAGGCCACGGCGTAGCCGTCGCCGATGTCGATGATGCCGGCGTTCTCGCCCGGTCCCTGCACCACCAGGTTACCGCGGGTGGGCAGTTTCTTCAGATGCAGGCGCGAGCTCTTGTAGGAGCAGTGCTCGCTCCACATCACGCTGAAGATGCCCAGTTCCGTGTAGGTCGGCTCGCGGCCCAGCAGCGCGACGATCTTCCCGTACTCCTCCGGGGAGAGTTGGTGAGCGGCGATCAGCTCGGGAGTAATCATGGACGTAACACAGGCAGGAATGCCCGTGCCACCATGGACTCGAACACCACGCGGCCGTCGGTCGAGCCCATCAGCGGGTCGCTGGCCCGCTCAGGGTGGGGCATCATGCCCATGACGTTGCGTTCGCGGTTCAGGATGCCGGCGATGTTGCGCAGCGAGCCGTTGGGGTTGTCCACGTAGCGGAACACCACCCGGTCCTCGGCCTCCAGCTCATCCAGCGTCCGGTCGTCGGCGTAGTAGCAACCCTCCCCATGGGCGATGGGGATGCGCAGGACGCGACCCTGCTCGCCTTGCGCGGTGAACGGCGAGCGGGTGGTCACGGTCTCCAGTTGCACCTCGCGGCAGATGAACCGCAGGCTCCGATTGCGGATCAGCGCGCCGGGAAGGAGCCCGCATTCCACGAGGATCTGGAAACCGTTGCAGAGGCCCAGCACCAGGCCGCCCTCCCGGGCGAATCGCCTCACCGCGTCCATGATGGGCGAGAACTTGGCGATGGCGCCGCAACGCAGATAGTCCCCGTAGGCGAACCCGCCGGGCAGAATTACCGCATCGACCTGGCCCACACTGGGCTCGGCGTGCCAGAGGAACTCGGCCGGCTGGCCGAGGTTGCCCCGCAGCGCGTACCAGGCGTCATGGTCGCAGTTGCTGCCAGGGAACACCACCACACCGAAGCGCATGGGAGAATTCGAGTGTAGCAGAGACCAGGGGAGTCAGAAGGGCTTCGCCCGGCGCTACTGTGCCGGCGCAACGGCGACCTTGGCCTTGCGGCTGCGGGCACTGCGCTTTTCCGCGGGCGGCTGCCGATCGCTCTTCTTCAGGGCGGGCAACACGATGGGCGTGACGAATTTCTTCTCCCCGAAATCGTCGAACTTGATGACGATGTGCTCTTCGTTGGCGGAGAGCACGGTGCCCAGCCCGAATTTGCCGTGCTCCACCTGAGCACCTTGAGAATACGGTGTTCGCAATGCCATCATCTATTATGGTAGCAAACCGGCAAATCAAAGTCGAATGCGTATGTTTTGGCAGGGTTGAAACGGGAACGGACCGCCGGGCGTCGGAATAAGTAATGAGACAACTTCTGAAGCTGGCTCTTTCAGTGTTGCTCTGGGCCGGGGCGCTGGCGGCCCAGCGCGGCTGGGATCGCTATGCGCTGGTGCTGGAGGACTCTCCGGTAGCTGCGCAGGTGGCCTCGCGCAAGGATCTGCGGACCGCGGCCGCGCAGGAAGCCTCCGTCCGCCTCGAGGCGGCACAGGAACGCATGCGCCAGGAACTGGCGCGGCGTCACATCCGGGTGACGGGAGCGGCGAAGACGCTGGTGAACGCGGTTTTCGTGCGGGCTTCCGAAGAGCAGATCCGCGAGCTCGGCGGGCTGCCCGGTGTGCGCCGGGTTGAGCAGCTTCCGCCGCTGCGCCGGCACCTGGACGAGGCCGTCAAGCTGGTGGGCGCGCCCCAGGCCTGGAGCGTCGTCGGCGGCAGCGACAACGCCGGGGCGGGGGTCAAGATCGGCATCATCGACACGGGCATAGACCAGGACCACCCGGCCTTCCAGGACCCATCCCTCCGCCCGCCGGCCGGGTTCCCCAAGTGCCAGCCGGCGGACTGCGCCTACACCAACAGCAAGGTGATCGTGGCCCGCAGCTACGTGGACATGCTGGTGTGGGGCGACGACCCGGCCTACTCGCGCCCGGACGATCTCTCGCCGCGGGACCGCGTGGGCCACGGCACCGCCGCGGCCATGATCGCCGCCGGAGGGCGCTCCAGCGGGCCCGCCGCGACTATCACCGGCATGGCTCCCAAGGCCTTCCTGGGCAACTACAAGGTGTTCGGATCGCCCGGTGTCAACGACACCACCTCCGGGGACATCCTGATCGAGGCCATCGAGGATGCCTTCAGTGACGGGATGGACATCGTCACCCTGTCGATCGGCAGCCCCGCGCTGTACGGAGCCCTGGATACCGGGGCGGCCTGCGGCGAAACAGGCTCGAACCCGTGCGACCTCTGGGCCCAGGTGGTGGATAACGCCATGCGCGCCGGCATGGCGGTGGTGGTCTCGGCCGGCAACGACGGCGACATCGGCAACCTGTTCCCCACGCTGAACACGATGCACAGCCCTGGCACGGCCCCCTCGGCCATCACTGTAGGGGCCAGCACCAACTCTCACATCTGGTTCTCCAGCGTCCGGGTGACGGGCACGGACGTCCCCTCGGACCTGCGCGATATACCGACACGTTTCGGCGACGGGCCCCGGCCCGCCGGCCCGCTGACCGCCCCATTGCGCGATGTCTCCCGCACCGAGACCGACGGGCTGGCCTGCACGCCCGTGGGGGCCGGCACGCTCACGGGAGCGATCGCGCTCATTCAGCGCGGCACGTGCGCCTTCGCCACCAAGGTCAACAACGCGCAGAAGGCCGGCGCGGTGGGCGTGCTCATGTACCAGGTGGACGGGTCCAACTACGTGTTCCCGCCCATGAATCTGGTTGAGACCAGCATTCCGACCGTCTTGATCGGCAACACCGACGGGCGCAACCTCAAGACCTTCCTGTCCAGCCGGCCTGACCGCCAGGTCACCCTGGACCCCGCGCTGCGGGCGCTCAGTGCCGAGTTCGACACCGTGGCCGATTTCTCCTCGCGCGGTCCTGCCATCGGGGACTCGAACCTCAAGCCGGAGCTGGTCGCCGTGGGCACGGACCTTTACACCGCCACGCAGCGCTTCGATCCCAACGGCGACCTCTACGACCCGGACGGCTACACCGCCACCCAGGGCACCAGCTTCGCCGTGCCCATGGTGGCTGGCGCGGCGGCTCTGGTCAAGCAGCGCAACCCGAACTTCACGGCGGCGCAATTGAAGTCGGCGGTGGTCAACACCGCCACCCAGGGGATCCGGGACGGCGCCGAGCCGGCGCGCGTCACCGCGGTGGGCGCCGGGAAGCTGAACGTCGAGGCGGCCGTGCGCGCGGACGTGACGGCGGAGCCGGCAACACTTTCCTTCGGCGTAGTCACGGCGGGCGCGTTACCCATGTCGCGGACGCTCAGGATCACCAACGGCAGCAACAGCGGCTTGACGCTGGCGGTCGCGCCGCGCGATCAGGACGCCAACCTGAGCTTAACGGTGATTCCCAATTCGGTAAGTGCGAACGCCACGGCGACGATCTCCGTGCGGCTGGAAGGGACGCTCTCGTCTCCCGGCGCCTACGAGGGCGCCATCACCATCCGGGGCGGCGCCGTGGACCTGCGCGTGCCCTACCTCTACCTGGTCGGGGACGGCGCCCCGCACAACATCTTTCCGCTCCTGGGCTGGGACTTCGTGGGCAACGTCAGCGAACTGGTCCCCGGGCGGCTGATCGGTTTCAAGCTGATCGACCGGTACGGCGTGCCGGTGCGCAACTCGCCGGTGCGCTTTCGGGTGACCCTGGGCGGCGGCTCGATCGACACGGCGGACCTGCAGACCGACATTTACGGCATCGCCGCGGCCAAGGTGTACCTGGGCCCGCAACTGGGCGAGCAGGAGTTCACCGCCGAAGCCGGCGGCATGACCGTCTACTTCAACGGGCGCGCGCGCGTGCCCCCGGCCATCGAGACCGGCGGCGTGGTGAACGCGGCCAGCTTCGAGCGGAACAAGCCCGTGGCACCGGGCTCCTACATCGCCATCTTTGGTCGGGGCTTGAGCGAAACCACGCGTGTTTTTTCGACGCCATACCTGCCGCTGTCACTGGCCCGGGTCAGCGTCAGCTTCGACGTGCCGGCGAAGAATCTGAGTCTCGCGGGGCGGCTGCACTTCGTTACCGACTCTCAGGTGAACGTGCAGGTGCCCTGGGAGTTGCAGGGCCTCAACACGGCGTGGATCAAGGTCAGCATCGGGTACGAGTCCTCGTCCAGCGTCTACACGCTGCCTCTGGCGGACTACTCGCCGGCCTTCTTTGAATACACGGAGCCCGCGAGCGGCCGGCTGCTCATTGCCGCCCTGGACGAGGACTTCAAGCTGGTGCACACCGGGAACGCCGCCCGCCGCGGCCGCGTGGTCCAGCTCTATGCCAACGGGCTCGGGCCGGTGGACAACCAGCCCCCTACCGGGGAGATCACGCCCGCGCAACCTCTGGCCCGCACTCGGGTTAATCCTGATGTGACCGTGGGCGGGCGTCCGGCCAGCGTGCAGTTCAGCGGCCTGGCCCCATACATCGTTGGTTTGTACCAGATCAACATCGTGGTGCCCTCGGACGCGCCCACCGGGCTTCAGCCCGTGGTGATCAGCGCGGGGGGAGTTGACTCGAAGGCGGCCAATCTGCCGATACAATAACTGGGACCGGATGTCATGAAACGCCTGTGGATGCTGTTGCTCTGGGCGCCTCTGGCGGCCCAGCGCGTTCCTGACCACTACATCGTGGAGCTGTCCGGAGAGCCGGCGGCGGTCCAGATGGCCAAGCAGGGCCGGCGCGCCGCGGACGACCAGCGCGCCCGCGTTCAGGCCGAACAGGCCAGGGTGAGGCAGGCCCTGAAGGAGGCCGGGGCCGAGCTGCTGGATGCGGTAGACACGGTAGCCAATGCTCTGATCGTGCGCCTGGCCGATGACCAGGCCAGCGGACTGGCCTCGTTGCCCGGCGTGCGGCGCGTTCACCCGGTGCGCGAGTACCGGCTGCTGCTGGATCGCGCCCTGCCTCTGCATGGCATCCCCGATGCCTGGGTGCAGGCCGGCGGAGTGGACCGCGCGGGCGCCGGCATGAAGATCGCCTTTGTGGACACCGGCATCGATTACAACCATGCGGGCTTCCAGGACCCCTCCCTGGAGGTGCCGGCCGGTTTTCCCAAGGTGAACCGGGAGGCGGACAAGAGCTTCACCAACAACAAGGTGATCGTGGCGCGCAACTACACGAGCGAGGCAACCCCCGCGGATCTCTTCGGGCACGGCACCGCCGTGGGTATGGCCGCGGCCGGCGTCGGCAACCAGGGCACGCGGGCCTGGATCAGCGGCGCCGCGCCCAAGGCCTACCTGGGCAACTACCGGGTCGCCGGCGCCAGCGGCACAGCGACCAACAGCAGGATCCTGAAAGCCTTTGATGACGCCGTCAAAGACGGCATGGACGTCATCAGCCTGAGCTTCGGCGGCGGCGCGGCTCCCCGGCCCGCCGACGACATCACGGTGGCCGCCATTGAGCAGGCCGCCGGCGCCGGCGTACTGGTAGTCGTGGCGGCGGGCAACGAAGGGCCGGATCCCAACACCATAGACTCTCCGGCGACCGCGCCTTCGGCCATCACAGTGGGCGCTTCCTCCAGCGATCGCATGTTCGCCACCTCGGTTGCGCTGGAAGCGCTGCCTCCCTATCTGGGTATTCCGGGCAGCGGGTCTAACGCCACCGACCCGGTCACCGCACCGCTGAGCGACGTGGCTGGGTTCGACGAGAGCGGCATGGCCTGCAACGCGCTTCCGGAAGGCAGCCTCGCCGGCCGGGTGGCCCTGATCCTGCGCGGGGTGTGCTACTTCGAGGTGAAGCTCGACAACGCCCAGCAGGCGGGCGCCGCGGCGGCCGTGATCTACACGGACGCCGAGCGGCCCCTGGCCGACTTCGTGATGGACGTGGGCGCCGCCACCTTGCCGGCCATGCTGGTCAGCTATGCGGACGGGGCGGACATCAAGCAGCATCTGGGGGAGAACTCCGAGCTGGCGGCCACGCTCCGCTTCCTGCCCGGGCCTTTCCCGATAGATCCGCGCCGGGTGGCCTCGTTCTCCAGCCGGGGCCCCAACTCCGACCTGGCGGTGAAGCCCGACCTGGTGACGGTTGGCACCTGGATCCATACGGCCACACAGAAGGCGAACCCCGACCCGGAGACCATGTACGACCCCTCGGGGTACATCACCGAAAGCGGCACCAGCTTTTCCGCGCCGATCGTGGCGGGCGCCGCCGCCGTGCTGAAGGCGGCGCGCCCGGGCCTGACCATCGGCCAGTACCGTTCGCTGCTGATCAACAGCGCCGTACCGTTCGTGCTCAGCGCCACCGAGAACCCGGCTCCGGTGCAGCGCGCCGGGGCTGGCGCGCTCAACCTGCCCGCGGCACTCCAGAGCACGGTGACGGCCTTTCCCACTTCGCTCAGCTTCGGGGTGAGCGGCGGCACGGTGGATGCGGCCCGGGACCTGACGCTCACCAATGTGGGCCAGGCCGCCGACGGGTTCGCCCTTGCGGTGCTGCCCCTTGGCACGGGGCCGGCGCCCACGGTTTCGGACGGCAGTGTCCAGCTCGGCCCCGGTGCGTCGCAGATCGTCACGCTCCGCTTCACTGCCACCGGCCTGGAGCCCGGTGAGTATCTCGGGTTCCTCCAGATCCAGGGGGGCGGGACCGCCCAGCCGGTCCGGGTTCCCTACTGGTACGCGGTGCCGTCCACCACCCCGCAGTACCTGACGGTCTTGGACGCTTACGAAACGGGCACCGCCGGGGCGCTGCTCCGCAACGCCATCATCTTCCGGGTGACGGAGCGCTCCGGAATCCCTTTGCTGGACGCAAATCCGACGGTGACGGCGATCAGCGGCGACGGGACGGTCAGAGACGTGGTGCTGATTGACGCGGTGGTTCCGGGCGCCTACACGGTGAACGTGACCTTGGGGCCTGGGCCCGGCGACAACGTGTTCCGGATCCGCGCGGGGGAGCTCGAGCAGGACGTGGTCATCACGGGCGTGCGGGCCGGCTTGCCCTGAGCGGCGCGGTTGTCTGCCCGCTCGTTTATAATTACCTACTGGGGCAGGGCTTTTCCCATGGAGAGCCTGAAGAAGAAACTGGAGGAGGAGATTGCGGCGCTGCAGCACGAGCTGCGCAACGAGTTGCCCAAAGAGATCCTGCGCGCGCGGGCCCACGGGGACTTGAGCGAGAACGCGGAGTTCCACGCCGCCAAGGAGCGCCAGGGGTACGTGAATGCGCGGCTCGGCCAGCTCAAGCACCGCCTGGGGGAGGTCTCCATGGTGGATGTCTCTAAGATCCCCCGCGACCGCGTGGGGCTGGGTTCGGAAGTGGTGGTGCTGGACCTGCACAAGAACGAGGAACTCACCTACCGCCTGGTGGCCAGCGAGGAGACCGATTTTTCCAAGGGCTGCATCTCGACGACTTCCCCCATCGGCCGGGGGCTGCTGGGCAAAGCAGTGGGGGACGTGGTCAAGTTCCCGATTCCGGGCGGAGTGCGGGAGCTGGAAATCCTGAAACTGACAACCATCCACGACTTCGGCAGCTAAGTGACTTATACGCGCGCCATCGGCATGGTCTTTGACCGGGTGATCCTGCTGATCGTGCGCGCGCTGGCGCTTTCCCGGATCCATCCCAACTTTCTGACCTTCATCGGCCTGGTGGTCAACGCGGTGGCCGCGCTGCTGCTGGCCTGGGGCAAGTTCTTCGCAGCGGGCCTGGTCATCATCCTGGCCGCGATCTTCGACATGGTGGACGGCCGGGTGGCCCGCGAGACCCGCCAGGTGACGCCGTTCGGCGGCTTCTTCGATTCGGTGGTGGACCGCTACTCCGACCTGGTGCTGCTGATGGGGCTGCTGGTCTACTACGCCTCCATCAACCGCTTCTTCTACATCGTGCTGACCGCCGTAGTGATGACCGGCGCGGTGATGATCAGCTACACGCGCGCGCGGGCCGAAAACGTGGTGCCCAAGTGCAAGGTCGGGTTCATGGAGCGGCCCGAGCGCATTGTGCTGCTGATCATCGGCGCGCTGTTCAACCGCATGGCCCAGGTGCTGTGGGTGATCGCGGTGCTGGCCAACGTCACCGTCATCCACCGCATGATTCACACCTGGCGCGAGGCGCGGCGGGTGGCGGAGTAGGACAGGCGGAACCGCCTGTCCCAGGTAGGCTACCCTTCCAGCACCACGAAGGCCATCCCCAGGCTGTGGGTGTGAGTCAGTGATAGCGCGATGGAGCGGACACCCTGCCGCTCGGCGAACTCGGCGGCAACACCGTGCAGCCGCAGGGTGGGCTTCCCCGAAGGCAGGTTGGCCACCTCGAAGTCCTGCCAGCGCACGCCCCGCCTCCAGCCCGTCCCGATGGCCTTCATGCCGGCTTCCTTGGCCGCGAAGCGGGCCGCGTAGCGCTGGAAGCGGCTGCCGCGGCCCTCGACGTAGGCGATCTCGGCGGGCGTGAACACGCGCCGCAGGAACCGCTCTCCGAACCGCTCGATGGCTCGCCGGATGCGGTCCACCTCGGCCAGGTCCACTCCCGTGCCCACGATCACAGGCCGGCTCCCGAGGTGGTGATGGTCAATCGCCCGTGCTTGACGCCCTTGGTGCTGATGAGCGCGTCGGCGATCTTGCGGACGTCGCCGGCGCGCCCGCGCACCACCAGCACCTCCAGGCAGTTGTGGCGGTCGAGGTGCACGTGCAGGGTGGAGAGGATGTGATGGTAGAACTCGTGCTGGATCTCCGTCAGCTTCTCGTTCAGCAGGCGCACGTGGTGGTCGTAGACGATGGTGACGGTGCCGACCACCCTGCTGTCGGGCGCCTCCCAAGCCTTCTCCACCAGCGCGTCGCGGATCAGGTCGCGGAACGCTTCCGAACGGTTGGTGTACCCGCGCCGGGCGATCAACTCATCGAAGCGCGCGAGCAGGTCCGCGTCGATGGCCACGCCGATGCGGCTGAGTTCGCTCATATGAGCATTCATTATAGGCGCGGCGGAAGGTGGCACGCTTGCGAAGTTCGTGCTACTGTGAAATCTCCCATGCACATCCCCGATGGCTTTCTTTCGCCGGCCGTCTGGCTCGGCCTGGATGTGGCGGCGATGCCCGTGATCGGGCACCTGGCGCGGTGCGCCCAGCGCGACACCGAAGAAACCAGGGTCCCGTTGCTGGGCGTGATGGGGGCCTTTGTTTTCGCCGCGCAGATGGTCAATTTCCCGGTAGGTGTGGGCACCAGCGGGCATCTGGTGGGCGCCGCGCTGCTGGCGCTCACCCTGGGGCCGGCGGCGGCGAGCCTGGTGATGACGGCCATCCTGGCGCTCCAGGCGCTAGTGTTCCAGGACGGCGGCGTGCTGGCGCTGGGCGCCAATGTGCTGAACATGGCGATCGCGGGCGTGCTGGCGGGCTACCTGCCGTACCGGCTGTGGGGCGGGGGCCGGTTTGACCGGCTGGCCGTGTTCCTGGGAGGGTTCTGGTCGGTGCTGGCGGGGGCGGGGCTGGCCATCGCCGAGCTGCTGCTGTCGGGAGTGCCCATCCCGCCGGCGATGCTGTGGGTGAGCGTGGGGCTGTTCGCAGTGACCGCCGCGCTGGAAGGCGTCATCACACTGGCGGTGATCCAGGGGCTGGGCGCGCTGGGCATCGGCCTGGTGCGGCGGCCCGGCCGGGCGCGCTACGCCGGGCTGAGCGTGGTCGCGGCGGCGGCCGTGGCGCTGGCGGCGGGGGCCGTGCTGTGGGCTTCCGCGCGTCCCGACGTGCTGGAAAGGCTGCTGCGGCGGCTCGACCTGGCAGCCCGCGCCAAGACCCTGTACGCGACGCCGCTGGCCGACTACACGCTGCACTGGCTGGGTTCTTCGTGGCTGGCCCAGGCTGCGGCCGGGCTGGCCGGGCTGGCGCTGATCTACGGGCTGGGCGCGCTCATTGGGCGTCTGGTCTTGCGTCGCAGGAGCGCCTGAGTGCATCACCTGGAACTGGACCGCTGGAGCCGTGGCGCCAGCGCCTGGCATGCGCGCGACGCGCGGGTGAAGCTGCTGCTGCTGGCGGCCTTCCTGGCGGCGGTGGCGACCGCGCCGCGCGTCACTGCGCTGTTTCTGGCGGCGCATGCTGTCCTCCTGGCGGGGGCGATCTGGGGGGCTGGACTGCCCGCCGCGGCGGTCCTGCTGCGGGCGGCGATGGTGCTGCCGTTCTCGGCGACGTTTGCCTTGGCGAGCTGGGCGGCGGGTGACGGTCCGCGGGCCGTGG
>CAZIRH010000132.1:0-10901 GCA_964541065.1 uncultured Solibacteraceae bacterium | reverse complement strand
ACAGCTACAGGGACAAGGGCCTGGTGAGCTGGATCGCCGTCGGCAACACGCCGCTGGCCGCGGCCATGTCGATGGACAACGCCTGGCTGTACGTCGCCAACAACCAGAGCACCACCCTCAGCGTGATCGACCTGGGCACGCGCAGCGTGGCGCAGACGGTCACCTTGCCGGCGCGTCCGGAAGGCGTGGCGGCGGGCAACGACGGCCGGGTCTTGATCACCACGCAGGGCACCGGGGTGGGGTCCGCCTCCAACACCCTGCTGATCTTCGACCGCACCCAGCAGCTCTCCTTCCAGGTTCAGCCGGTGCAGGTTCCACCCCCGGCCGCCACGCCCACCCCCTTGCCGGCAGTCTTGAGCGGACGCCCCATCACCACTTTCCGCGGTAAGCTCATCCCCACCCCGGGCGGGGACTTCATCGTGGGCATGACGGTGTTCAACAACTTCCAGAACACCTATCTGTTCGTCTACGAAGTGGCCTCGGGAACCGTGCTGAAGACCCGCCAGGTGAGCGGCCAGTCCACCGTGCTGTCGATGTCCCCGGACGGCTCCCGCGTGATGGCCGGTCTGACGCTGTACGAAACCGGCACGCTGAACGCGCTGGCACAGCAAAGCGCCTCCAACGCCCCGTTCCAGATGCCGAGCGGCTTCAACCTGACCCAGAACATCGGGGGCAGCGTCTTCGCTCCCGACGCGGAAACTCTTTACAGCGCCTTCAACGTGGCGGCGTTCACGCAGCCCGCGCCGCGCCCGCAGTCCTCGACCCTGCTCGTCTCGAACGCCCGGAACCTGGGCATCAAGCTGGGCATCAAGATGCCCGAGAGCGTCATTGCCAGGATGGTGATCACCGCGGACGGGGCGCACGCCTGGGGCCTGTCGGAGTCCGGGCTGGTCTACCTGCCGCTGGGGACCCTCTACGACTACCCCATCCTGGTGCCCGAAACCACCCTGGTGTTCCTGGCGGCGGACCAGTGCAACCAGGGCCTGGCGCAGGCCAAGCTGCGCGTGACCAACCTGGGCAAGGGCCGGCTGACGTTCTCGGTGCCCTACTCTCCGCTCGGCTCTGCGGCCGTCGCGCAAGCCTCCAGCGGCGTCGCGCCCGCCACCATCACCTTCACCATGGAGCCCGGCCGGTTCAACGTCAACCGCCAGCCGGGGACCAACCTCTACAGCGGCAACAGCGGTTACGCGGTGCTGATCGACCTGGTGTCGGTGGAGGCCATCAACATACCCAACACCATCCGGCTGTACATGAACTACCGGCAGAGCGATCAGCGCGGCGTCATCTACCCGGTGCCTACCGTGCGGGACAACAACTACGGACTGCAAGACCTGCTGCTGGATGAGCCTCGCGGCGTGCTCTACGCGACCAACGCCGGCTACAACCGCATCGAGGTGTTCGACCTGAAGAAGCAGCGGTTCCTGGATCCGATCGCAGTGGGTCAACTGCCGCGCCAGATGGCCATGAGCCTGGATGGTTCCTACTTGTACGTGGGCGACACCGGGGGCGAGTCGATCAGCATCGTGGACCTGGACCTGCGCCAGGTGGTGGACCGGGTGATCTTCCCGCCCATCCCCCGCAACGCCACCGCGGGCCTCATCGCGCCGCGCACGCTGGCCGTCGGACTTTCCGGACTTCAGGTGATCATGTCCAACGGCGGCCAGTGGAAGGTGGTGGGCAACCAGGCGGTCCCGCGGCCCAACAACCCCAACATCTTCGGCACCACCCCCAACCTGGCCTCGCCGCAGCAGATGCTGGCCACTCCCGGCGGCGAATACATCCTCACGCTGAACGGGGCCGGCGTGGCCTTCCTCTACGACGCGCTGCTGGACAGCTATACCAACTCGCGGCAGATCCTCACGCCCAACCAGACCATCATCAGCTACTACGGGCCGCTGGGCGCGGCCAGCAAAGGCAGTTACTTCCTGGCCAACGGGTTGATCCTGAGCTCCTCGCTGGCGGTCATCGGGGGCGCCGAGCGGCCGGGGCAGGTTGTCACCGGGCCGGTGACGACGCCGGGGCAGCCGCCCACGCAGACCATCGTCAGCGCCGGGCAGCGCAACGTGGCCTCCGTGGCGCCCATCGATGAGAACCTCTTCGTGCGCCTGACCACGCCCGTCCGGCAGAGCGCCACCGCCACCACCCAGGACGACGTGCGGCCCACCCTCGAGCTGGTGGACATCCGCTCGGGCTCCGAGGCGCTGGTCGGCGTGGCCGCCGAGAACCCGCCCTTCAGCGTCTTCGCCCAGCAGCGCATGAACATCCCGCCGCGTCAGTTTGTGGTGGACTCGCAGGGCAACGCCTACGCCATCACCATCTCCGGACTGAGCCTGATCCCGCTGACGCCCTCGGGCACCGGCACCCGCCCTTCGATTACCGGCGGTTCGCGCGGCATCGTCAACTCCGCCGACGGCACGCCCAACTTCCGGCCCGGCTCCTTCGTCACCGTCAGCGGCGCCAACCTGGCTTCCCCCTCCACGGCCGACCAGATTCCTGCGCCCTCCGTGCTGGGCGGCTCCTGCGTGACCTTCAACGACGTGCCGCTGCGGCTGCTACAGACTTCCAGCGGGCAGATCTCGGCGCAGATCCCCGAGGACCTGCGGCCCGGGATTCACGTCGCCCAGGTGCGCTCGCTGGCCACCGCCCAGGTCAGCGACCCGGTGGTGGTTACCGTCCTGAAGCCCCAGTAGCCGCAATCTGTGGTACCCTGCTGCCTTGAGGCAGCCTGCTATGAGACGCCGCGATTTTCTCAAGACCGGCTGGTTGGCCGCTTCCAGCCTTCCGCTCGATGCTCAGAAGGGCAAGCCCCGTCAGGCCCGCGACATCGTCACCCTGGGACCGGACCAGGTGAGGCTCTCCCGGGTGGCTATGGGCACCGGCACCAAGGGCTACCAGAAGAGCTCGAACCAGACCCGCCAGTTGGGCTTCCAGGGCCTGGTAGACCTGCTTCGCTTCGGCTACGACCAGGGCCTCACCTTCTGGGATTCCGCCGACGGATACGGCAGCCATCCGCACCTGAAGGAGGCGCTCAAGTCGGTCCCGCGGGAGAAGGTCGCTATCCAGACCAAGACCCGCGCGCGCACCACCGAAGAGATGCGCGCCGATCTGGACCGCTTCCGCAAGGAGCTCGACACCGACTACCTGGACATCGTCCTGCTGCACGCCATGATGCAGGGCAACTGGCCGGAGAGCCGCCAGGGGGCCATGGACGTGCTCGCGGAGGCGCGTGAGAAGAAGATCGTGCGCACGCACGGGATTTCCTGTCACTCGCTGGCGGCGCTGAAGACCGCAGCCCAGACCCCCTGGGTGCGCGTGGAGTTGGTGCGCATCAACCCGGCCGGCCTGCACATGGATGCCGACCCCGCCACCGTCATCGGCGTCCTGCGCGAGACCAAAGCCGCGGGCAAGGGCCTGATCGGGATGAAGATCCTGGGCGAAGGCGAGCTGCGCCACCGGGTGGATGAGATGCTGCGTCACGCCCTCTCGCTCGACTGCCTGGACTGCTTCACCATCGGCTTCGAAAGCCGGCAGGAACTCACCGACCTGACCAAGCGCCTGCCGGCGGCCTCGCAGGCGGCGTGAGCCGATGCGCCGCGAGCCCGATTTCTTCGGCGACCGGGAGCTGACGCTCGTCCACATCGCCAAGCGTCTCAACGAAGCCCTGAAGCTGGAGGCCCTGCTGACCGAGACGGGCGTGGACTACTTGGTCGAGCCGGACCGCTACCAGGGCGGCATCATCTTCCGCGGCGAGCGCGTGGGCGCCTTCTTCTATGTCGCGCCGGAGGCGGCCGTCTCCGCCCGCCAGGTGCTCGCACGGCACGGCTGGCGCCCGCTGGGATTCGAGTAGCGGAAGTCGGTCGGGTGCCTACCCCTCGCGCGCCCCGCCGGGCAGCTCGATCACCAGTTCGTTGACCACCTTCTTGACGCCCTTGGTCTTGCGGGCGACGCGCTCGGCCTTCTGCTTGACCTTCTCCGAGCGGACCTTGCCGCGCAGCGTGACCACGCCCTGCTCGACGGTCACGTCCATAGCTCCGCCCCTGACGTCGCGGTCGCCGGCCAGGCGCAGGCGGACTTGGTCGTAGATGCGGTCGTCGGAAGGCGGCTGCGCCAGGCCCGCCGCCGCGAGCACCACCAGCAGGAAGACAGCAGCAAAAGCGCGCATGACACTATTCTGCCACCGCGCCGCCCGACATGGAGCGCCAGTCCAGCGCATCCAGCATGCGAGGGCTGTCCCGCCAGTGGGGCCGCACCTTCACGAACAGCTCGAGGAAGATCTTCCGGCCCAACAGCGCCTCCATCTCCTGGCGGGCGGCCGTGCCGGCCCGTTTGAGCAGCGCGCCCCTGGCGCCAATGACAATCCCCTTCTGCCCCTCCCGCTCCACGTACACGGTGGCTGAGATCCGGGTCAGCTTGGGCGTCTCCTCCCAGCGGTCCACCAGCACGGCCAGAGCGTGCGGCACCTCCTCGCGGGTCTCCAGGATCACCTTCTCCCGGATCAGCTCGGCGGCCAGGAAGCGCTCCGGCTGGTCGGTGAGGTGATCCGGCGGGAAATAGGGCGGGCCTTCGGGCAACCGGGCGACCATGGCATCGCGGAGCGCACCCAACCCGTCGCCATGCAGGGCCGAAATGGGAATGTATTCGGCAAAATCGTGCCAGGATTTGTAGCGCTCGATGAGCGGCAGCAGGGCGCTTTTGTCCTTGAGCCGGTCGATCTTGTTGAGAGCCAGCAGCGCCGGCGCGCGGCTGGAGCGGATCAGATCCACGGCTTGCCGGTCGGCTGGGCCGGAGGGCCGGGTGGCATCCGCCATGTAGATGAGCACGTCCCGCTCGGCGAGCGCCGCGCGTACCGTTTCCATCATGCGCCGGTTGAAGGTCGAATCGGGCTGGTGGATTCCGGGCGTGTCCAGGAAAACGATCTGCGCTGCGGGAAGGTTGACCACACCCTGGATCAGGGTGCGGGTGGTCTGCGGGGTGTGGGTGACGATGGCCAGCTTGACGCCCACCAGGGCGTTGAACAGCGTGGACTTGCCGGCGTTGGGGCGGCCGAGGAGGGAAACAAACCCGGAGACGAACCTATCCGGCATGCCCGGCGGTCTCCCCCCGCGAGATGCGCACCTGCTCGACGCGCAGCTCGTCGGCGGCCAGCACTTCCAGGCGCAGCCCGTCCCGCTCGACCGCCTCGCCCGCGCGCGGCACGCGCCCCAGCCACTCCATGATCAGCCCGCCCACGGTGGTTGACTCGGTCTCCCCGGCCAGCCGCACCTGGAGCAGCCCCTCCAGCCGGTCGATTCCGAAGTTGCCGGACACCAGGTAGCCGCCCGCGTCCGGCGCGGCGTCCAAGCCCGGTTCGTGCTCGTCGCGGATCTCGCCGAAAACCTCCTCGACCAGGTCTTCCAGCGTCACCAGCCCGGCGGTGTGCCCGTACTCGTCGATGACGATGGCCATGTGCGCGCGGTCATCCTGCATCTCCTTGACCAGATCGCTGACCGGCTTGGTCTCCGGGAGGAACCGGATGGGACGCAGCAGGTCCCGCGCCGTGCGCCGCCTGCGCTCTTCCTCCTCCAGCTCGAACATATCCCGCGAATGCACGAACCCGATCACCTGGTCGATGGATCCCTCGTAGACGGGCACGCGGGAATATTGCTCGTCGATGACCAGCCGGCGCAGGTCCTCCAGGGAAGCCTCCGCCGCCACCGCTACGATGTTGGGGCGCGGCGTCATCACCTCGCGCACGGTCTTGTCCCCGAAGGCCACCACGGACTGGATCAGCTCGCGGTCCGTCTCCTCGATCAGCCCCTCTTCGGTTCCGGCAGAGACCAGCGCGTCGATGTTCTCGGCGGGCGTGGCGGGAGCCTCCTCGCTCTTCGCGAGGTCCGCCAGCTCGGTCAGGGAAGCCACCAGGTCCCAGACCCACACCACAGGCCTGACCAGCAGCGCCGCCGCGCGCAGCAAGGGCACCAACGGCAGCAACCAGCGGCCCCGGCTGCGGCGGTAGAGCGCGTGGGGGATGAGGTAGGCGCTGGCCAGCATGGTGAGCCAGGCGCCCAGAAAGGCCTCCGCCACCAGGCGCGGCCCCGCCAGGCCCGCTCGCCACCCCGCCCACAGAAACGCCGCACCCGACAGCACCAGCAGGCTGTGCTTGAGCAGGGAGAAGCTCAGCAGGCCCCGCTCGGCCTCCAGTCCCAGCCGGCCTTCGAGCGTCGTCTTGAAGAACTCCAGGGAGGGAAGCTCGCGTGCCCGCAAACGCAAGGACTCCAGGTAGAGCAGTTGCACCGAGGCCACCGGCGCCAGCACCAGGCCGAAGATGGCCGCCGCCAGCCAGAGCGCACCCGTCACGGCCGCCCCCTTTCGGTCAGACCGGCGGGCAGGCCCAGCTTCCGGCGCCACCGGGCTTCCGCGCGCGCCATGCGGCCGCGATCGGTGGCGTGGTCGTAGCCCAGCAGGTGCAGCAGGCCGTGGAGCATGAGGATGCCGATCTCCGCCTCCAGGTCGTGGCCGCCGCGGCGGGCCTGCGCCGCGGCGCGCCCCACCGAGATGGCGATGTCGCCCAGGGAAGCGACAGGCGTTCCCGCCGGTGGGAAAGACAACACATCTGCGGGGTAGTCCTGGCCCAGGAACTGCCGGTTCAGCCGCCGCAGTTCCGCGTCCCCGGCCAGCAGGCAGGTGAAGGGGCACCCTGCGGCCACCTGGCGTTGGAGTTCGCGCGCCAGCCCTCGCACCTGGGCGCGATCCAGCCGCCGGCGGATGCGGCGGTACAGCACCGTACTGGCAGGTTCGGACATCAGAGGCCCGAGGAATCGCCGCGCAGTTCCTCGCGCTCGGTTTCGCCGGGCGCCTCGCCCAGCTTCAGCGTCAACTGGCGCCCGTCCTTCATCTCCTGGAACCGCTCGTAAGCCTTGACGATGCGCTGCACCAGGGTGTGGCGCACCACGTCGCGCTCGTCGAAGTACACGAAGCTGATGCCCTCGACCCCGCGCAGCACCTCGATGGCGTTCAGCAGCCCGCTGCGCTTCCCGAAGGGCAGGTCGATCTGCGTGATGTCGCCGTTGACCACCATCTTCGAGTTGAAGCCCTGCCGGGTGAGCACCATCTTCATCTGCTCGGCCGTCGAGTTCTGGGCCTCGTCCACGATGATGAAGCTGTCGTTGAGCGTGCGCCCCCGCATGAAGGCGATGGGGGCCACCTCGATGATGCCGCGCTCGAGCAGCTTCTCGGCCTTCTCCAGTTCGAGCATGTCGTAGAGGGCATCGTAGAGCGGGCGCAGGTAGGGATCCACCTTCTCCTGCAAGGTGCCCGGCAGGAAGCCCAGCCGCTCGCCGGCTTCGACCGCCGGCCGCGTCAGGACGATGCGGCTGACGCGCTTCGAGAGCAGCGCCGACAAGCCCATGGCTACGGCCAGGTACGTCTTGCCGGTGCCCGCCGGGCCGATGCCGATGACCAGGTCGTGGCGCTCGATGGCCTCGACGTAGCGCCGCTGGTTGATGGTCTTCGGCAGCACCGCTTTCTTGCCGAAGCAACGCGCCCGCCCGCTCTGCACCAGCGACCGCAGGCTCACCTGCGGGTCTTCGATGATCACGCGCAGGTAGCTGTTGAGGTCGCCGTTGGAGAAGACCTGACCTTCGTTGACCAGCGCCACGTAGTCCTCGAGTATGCCCTCGGCGCGGGCCACGCTGGCTTCGTCGCCTTCGATCTCCAGCGAGCTGTCGAGCAGGCGGGTGCGAACGTTCAGGCCCCCTTCCAGAAGACGGATATTCTCGTCGCGGGTCCCGAACAAGGGTGCGATGCCGCGAGTGATCTCGACGGATGCTCTCATTCGTGCTCGAGCGTGGCCGCCTCCGTGCGTGCGCGCGGGGGCGCCGGGGGGAGGTCCGGCGCGCACGACAAATCTCGGCAGAGGGGCATTGCCAGAAGGTCCGCGGGCGCGGACGCCAGGTACACCATCCGTCCCGATTATAGCAGACAGGGCGGTGCTACACTACTCGGGTATGAAACATTTGGCGGCTGTTCTGTTGAGCCTGGGTCTGCCGCTGGCAGCCCAGCAGTACAAGATCGCGGTGGCCGGGCTGGTCCATTCGCACGTTTGGGGCCACTTGAGCCGGATGGCCAAAGGCGAGGCCGCCAGGCTGGTGGGGGTGGCGGAGGCCAACCCCGAGCTGGTGGCCGAGGCCAAGAAGCTGACCGGCCCGGAGGTGCCCTTCTTCGACGACTACCGGAAGATGCTCGAGGAGGCCCGGCCGGACATCGTCTGGGCCTTCGTCGAGAACAACCGGCACCTGGAGATCGTCCAGGCCTGCGCCCCGCGCCGCATCCACGTTATGTTCGAGAAGCCCCTGGCGGCGAGCTTGGAAGATGCCCTGGCGATTCGGCGGCTGGCCGGTGAGCACGGCATCCAGGTGATGACCAACTACCAGATGGCCTGGTGGCCCGCCAACTACGCCATGAAGGCCCAGGCCGATAGCGGCGCCATCGGCCGCGTGTGGCGGCTGCGCGGCATCGTCGGGCACGGGGGGCCGGGCTCGACCGGAGTCCGCAGCAAGTACTTCTTCGACTGGTTGACCGACCCGGTGAAAAACGGCGCCGGCGCCCTGGTGGATTTCGGCTGCTATAACTCGCTGTGGGCGCGGTGGTACCTGGGGCGCCCCGAGACCGTCTACGCGCAGGTGAACCAACTGCGGCCGGAGACGTTCCCCATGGTGGAAGACAACTCCACCCTGATCCTGCACTACCAGAACGCCGTAGCGGTCCTGGAGGGCAGTTGGGACCTGCCGCGCAGCTTCCAGGATCTGGAGGTCTTCGGCCTCCAGGGCAGCCTGTACCTGGGCGGGGGCAAGGTCGAGCTCCGCAAGGGCCGCGGCGCAGCCGAGGAAATCGCGCCGGCCCCGCTCGAGCCGGAGCGCTCCGAGCCCGTGGCCTACCTGGTCAGCCGCCTCCGGAACCAGCAGCCCGTCGAGGGTCTGGTGGCGCTGGACATCAACGTGGACGTGGTGGAGATCCTCGAGGCGGCCAAGGAGTCCATCCGCACCGGGAGGGCGGTGAAGCTGCCCCTGCCGCGGTAGGTTCTCGCGCAAGGCCCGCAAGGCTTGTGGCACAGAGAAGCTCTGCGAGCCTTGCGTTCTTGGCGCGAACCTATAGCCGATAGATCGTCAGCCCGGAGAGGAGCTTGGGGTAGAAGTCGGTGGATTTCTGCGGCATGACGCCGCCGGAGAAGGCGACGCGCGCGACATCTTCGATGGCGGTCGGGGGGGCCAGGAAGGCGATCTGCGCGCCGCCCTGGCGAACCTCGCTCAGGGCGGCCTCCAGCCCGCGAACGTATTGGAGGTGCTTCTCCTCACGCACCGCCTGCTCGCTGATGCCGAGCACGCCCCCGAGGAGCTTCTCATGAAGGATCTTCAAGTGAAGCTCGCCGGCGGGGCGCTCGCCCTCGAGCAGGAACAGGGTCTCGGCGCCGGCGAGGGCCACGCCGATGCGCACGCGGTCCGGATGATCCTCGGCCCAGGCCCGGCGCAGCTCCTCCAGCGAGGCCACGGGCTGGACGCGGAACGCCGCCTCGGCAGCCCGGCGCAAAAAGGCTGCTGCACCGAAACCTGCTAGCGCGCGCACCACGCGATGGGTGGCCAGGATGCGCAGGCCCGGCGACTGCATGTTCACGAAGGTCATCATGACCCGATCGGCACCGGGCAATTCGGGATGCTCGCGGCGAAAGGCCAGGGCCGTCTCGTAGCGGTGGTGCCCGTCGGCAATCAACAGCTTCTGGTCGGACATCTGCTCCTGCACCCAGGCGATGCGCTCGGGTTCGGCGATCCGCCACAGGGTGTGCCGGGCCTGGTATTCGTCCACCACGGAGGCCAGCGGCGCCGCCTGCGAGGTCTGTTCCAGGAAGCCCTCCAGCTTGTGGGCCGCGTCGGGATACAGCATGAAGATGTGGCCGAAGTGAGCGCGGGTGCGCCGCAACAATGCCAGGCGGTCCTGTCGGGGCCCGCTGAGCGTCTGCTCGTGCCGGTGCACGACGCCTGCCGAGTAGTCCTCGACCGCGCCCAGCCCGGTCAGCCCCTGGCGCAGGAGGCGCTCGCCCGAATCGGGGTCCGTGAACTCCTGGAGGTAGGCGTAGAAACAGGGTTCCGGCTCCTGCACCAGGACGCCCGCGGCCATCCAGTCGTCCAGGTGACTGCCGGCGCGCGTGTAGACGTTGTCCTCGGGCGTGTCGGATGCAAAGCGCTGGCCAAGGATGACGCGCACAGCATTGTAAGGGCTGAGCGCGAGGTAGCGGGCCTGCATCTCGGGCGTGATCTTGTCATAGGGCTGCGTGACCAGGTCTCGGAGCGCGCCGGCTCGCTCGCTGTACCGGAAGGCTCGAAACGGAAACACTTCAGCCATGAGGAAACTGACAGGATAGCAGGGCGAGGCGCGTTAGCGGCGCCAGGTCCACATCACGTAAGGGTAGCTGGCGGCCGCGCCCCGGCCAGCCTGCTTCAAGTACGGCCCGGGAAACAGGCGGGCGTAACCGAAGCCGAGCCCGAGGCGGCTGGAGAACTGGTACGCCGCCTGCCAGTCAATCTCGTCGCCCACGCGGCCGCTCGAGGCGCCGGGGAAGCGGATCAGCGGCACGCCGGCTTCGGTGTAGAGGGCGTCACGGCGGCTGGCCAGCCAGAAGCGGTGCCAGTCCAGGTTCAGGCGCCACTTGGTGGAGGGCCGCCACTCCAGGCCCGGCATCAGGTCGTGGACGTTCCGCCAGCCGATGCGGTCGGCGGTGCCGTACTTGAGGTGGTTGCTGGGAAACAGTTGGTCGAAGGTCCCTGCCCGGCCGTCGGCGGGATCGCGGTCGCCGGAGGCGTAGTTGTACTCGATGACCAGGCGCGGCGGCCGCTTCCGCAGCGGGGGCGTGTAGCCGAGCACCCAGTGCC
>CAZIRH010000131.1:0-11040 GCA_964541065.1 uncultured Solibacteraceae bacterium | reverse complement strand
AGCAAGCGATTATTAACCGCCAGAAGGCTATGGAGAATGCGTCCAAGTTTTGCAGTGGCACCAGCGGCGTCTTGAAGGGGCGCGGAATGTCCGGGTGCGTGCGGCGCATGATCATGATGCCCGCGCACACGATGACGAAGGCCAGCAGCGTGCCGATCGAGGTCATGTGCCCCACCACCGAGATGGGCGCGAAAGCCGAGAACAGGCTCACGAACAGCATGAACAGCAGGTTGGACCGCCAGGGGGTCTTCCACCTGGGGTGCACGTCGGAGAAGACGCGGGGCAGCAGGCCGTCGCGCGACATCGAGAAGAACACTCGGGACTGGCCCAGCAGCATCACCAGAATTACCGAGGTGAATCCGCAGATGACGGCCAGCTTGACCAGCGGCTTCAGCCAGTCGTACGGGGTGCGGTCGATGGCCGTGGCCACCGGGGCCGCCCCGCCCAGCTCCGTGTAGTTGACCATGCCGGTCAGCACCACCGAGAACAGCACGTAGAGCACCGTGCAGATGGCCAGCGAGCCGATGATGCCGATGGGCATGTCCTTCTGCGGATGCCGCGCCTCCTGCGCCGCGGTCGAGACCGCGTCGAAGCCGATGTAGGCGAAGAAGATCACCCCCGCCGCGCGCATGATCCCGCTGATGCCGAACTGCCCGAACTCGCCGGTGTTGGGCGGGATGTAGGGCGTGTAGTTGGCCCGGTTGATGAAGAAGAAGCCCAGGCAGATGAACAGGATCACCACCGACACTTTGATGACCACGATCACCGCGTTGGTGCGGGCCGACTCCCGGATGCCGATCATCAGCAGCAGCGAGACGACTACCACGATGAAGACCGCGGGCAGGTTGATGAACCCGTGCACCATGGTGCCGTCCGGCAGCCGCAGGGGCTGGAAGGGCGAGGCCACCAGTTGCGCCGGCAGGTCCACTCCCAGGTCGTGCATGAAGGAAACCACGTAGGCCGACCAGCTTATGGACACGGTCGAGGCGCCCACGGCGTACTCGAGCACCAGGTCCCAGCCGATGATCCAGGCCAGGAACTCGCCCATGGTGGCGTAGGCGTAAGTGTACGCGCTGCCGGCCACGGGAATCATCGAGGAGAACTCGCTGTAACACAGCCCGGCAAAGGTGCAGCCGATGGCCGCCACCACGAAGGAAAGGGCGATGGCCGGTCCGGCGTTCTCCGCCGCCGCGATGCCGGTCAGCGAGAACAGGCCGGCCCCGATGATCGCCCCGATGCCCAGCGAAATCAGGTTCACAGGGCCCAGCACCCGCCGCAGCGTCTGTGCTTCCGCCTCCGCGTGCAAGTCCTGGAGGGACTTCCTCGCAAACAGTTTAATCGCCATTCGCTCTCCAATCCGCTGGCCGGCGCCCGCTCCGGCGCCACAGCAGGTACACCGGAACTCCCAGCAGTACGATGATCAAGCCCGGCCACGTGTACTTGGGCTTGTACAGCAACAGCAAAACTTCTATCAACCCCGCCAGCGCGATGTAGACGGCTGGCAGCACAGGATAGCCGAGCGCGCGATACGGCCGCTCCATTTCCGGCCGCCGGCGCCGCAGCACAAAGATGCCGGCGATCGTCAGTATGTAGAAAAGTAAGACTGCGAATATAACATAGTCCAGGAGGTCGCTGTAGGTTCCGCTGAGGGTCAGCAGGCAGGCCCAGGCGCACTGCACGGTCAGGGAGACGACGGGGGTGTGGCGGCGGGGGTGGAGG
Source organism: uncultured Solibacteraceae bacterium (assembly GCA_964541065.1). Lineage (GTDB taxonomy): Bacteria > Acidobacteriota > Terriglobia > Bryobacterales > Bryobacteraceae > VFZS01. The sequence continues at coordinate 9,321 of CAZIRH010000131.1, read as the reverse complement.
CGGGCGACCCGGAGGAAAAAGAGGCCGTCGAGGGCCATGGCGTAGTAGACGCGGGCCCCGGCCAGGATCAGCCCGTTGGCGCAGCCGAAGGTCGAGATCATGATGGCCGCCGCCATCACCTGCACCGCCACCGGGCCCAGGATCACCTTGGCCGCGGCGGTGGCCACGCGATCCTCCTGGGCGCCCTGGATGCCCTCCAGCGGCAGCACGCTCAGGTACACGAAGTTGCAGGCGATGTAGATCGCCGAGACGATGGCCACGCCGAGGGCCAGCGCCAGCGGCACGTTGCGCCGCGGGTTGCGGACCTCGCCGGCCGTGAAGGTGACGTTGTTCCAGGCGTCGGAGGAGAACAGCGCCCCCACCATGGCCACACCCACCAGCTTCACGCTCCACCAGCCCCAGTCGGCGCCTTGCCAGAACTGGCCGAAGTTGCGTTCGAGGGCCGCCGCGTTGCGGCCCAGCAGCAGCCCCAAGCCCACCAGCCCCAGGAGCGCCGCGGTCTTGGCGAAGGTGAACGTGTTCTGCACCCGCGCGCCCGTGCGCACGCCCCGCGTGTTCACCCACGTCAGCAGGATCAGCACCGCCATGGCCAGCAGTTGCTGCGTGCTGATGCCCACCGGCCCCAGCCGCACGATGTATTGCTGTGCGGAGATCGCCGGGTAGAACACCCCGGTGAACTTGGCGAAGGCCACCGCCACGGCCGCGATGGTGCCGGTCTGGATCACCAGGAACATGGTCCAGCCGAAGAGGAATCCGCTGAGCGGGCCGAACGCCTCGCGCAGGTACACGTACTGGCCGCCGGCCTGCGGCATGGCGGCCGCCAGCTCGCCGTAGCTGAGGGCGGCGATCAGCGTGAGCAGCGCGGTGACCACCCAGGTGGCGATCAGCAGCGCCGGCGAGGCCACCTGCCGGGCGATGTCCGCCGAGACGATGAAGATGCCCGAGCCGATCATCGAGCCGACCACCAGGGTGGTGGCGTCCAGCAGCCCGAGGCCCCTGACCAGGCCGGTCTCTACACCTTGAGGAGCCGTTGCCATTCCTCCATCCTCGAGCGCAGGGTTTCCGGGGTGCACGGGTCGGGGTACAGATCGCTGATGACGGCCAGGGAATCCGCGCCGGCCTCCAGCGCCTCGAGCGCGTTCGTCCGGTGGATGCCCCCAATGGCCACCAGCGGGCGGTCCGTCATCTGGCGTACTTGGCGCAATCCTGCCAGGCCCACCACCGGGTCGGGCCTTTCCTTGGAGGCGGTGGCGAAGACCGGGCCGAATGCCAGGTAGTCCACCGGCTCCCGGAGCGCGGCGGCGAACTGCTCGGCATTGTGTGTCGAGAGGCCGATCACGCGCGCGGGCCCGAGCAGGCGGCGGGCCTCCTGCGGCGGGAGGTCGTCCTGGCCCACGTGCAGGCCGGCCTCGAGCAGGAGCGCTATGTCGGCGCGGTCGTCCACGATGAACACCGCCCCGGCCCGGCGGCACAGTGCGGCCACCTGCTCGGCCTGCTCGAACACGCCCCTGGAGAAGTGCCCCTTGTGCCGGAACTGGAGGAGTCGGGCGCCCCCGGCGAGCATCGCCTCGGCGGCCGCCGCCGGCGGGCAGGCGCGCGCGACGAGCGTCTGGGTGTCCAGGATCGGGTACAGGCGCGGCAGCGTCATCAAAGGCCCTATCATAGCCCGGGCGTGTGCGGGGGCGCACCTCCGGCGGCCGGAGATTTCTGGAACAAAATCTGCCTCGCCTCGTATTCCCGGGTTGAGGTGACACATGCGGACCCGCCTAGCGCTACTGGCCCTTCTCTCGGTCCTGCCCTTCCAGTTGGGCTGCGAGCTGGAAGCCTTCCTGGACTCGGACCGCTACCGCGAGGATTTTCAGTACACGCATAACCTGAAGCCCGGCGGCCGTCTGTCGTTGGAGAACTTCAACGGCTCGGTCGAGATCCTGAGCTGGGAGAAAGACTCGGTGCAGATTTCCGGCAGCAAGCACGCCGCCACGGAAAGCGACCTGAAGGAGATGAAGATCGAGACCGTGGCCGAGGAGGGCGCGGTGCGGATCCGCACGGTGCGTCCCTCGGAGCGGCGTCACAACATGGGGGCCAGGTACTTCATCCGCGTGCCGCGGAAGGTCGAACTGGAGCGGATCGCCAGCTCGAACGGCTCGATCCGCGTCGAGGACGTGGAAGGCAACGCGCGCCTGGAGACCTCCAACGGCAGCGTTCGCTTCCGCAAGCTGGCCGGGCGCCTGGAGGCCCGGACCTCCAACGGCAGCATCGAAGGGGACGATCTGGGCGGGGACGCCAGCCTGCGCACCTCCAACGGGGCCATTCGCCTGGTTCAAGTACACGGCGCGGTGAGCGCCACGACCTCCAACGGCAGCATCAACGCGCGCTTCGCCAAGGTGGGCGCGCAGAAGCCCTTGCGCTTCGAGAGCTCGAACGGCAGCATCGACCTGACCTTCGAGGCCTTCGAGGGCGCCGACATCCGGGCCGACACCTCGAACTCCTCGATCACGCTCCGGCTGCCGCCTTCCGTCAAGGCGCAACTCCGGGCGGAGACCTCGCACGGCTCCGTCACCAGCGATTTCGACATCACGGTGCGGGGCGGCGCCATCGGCAAGGACCGCCTGGAGGGCACCATCGGCGGGGGCGGCCCGCTGGTGCACCTTTCGACCTCCAACGGCTCGATCCGGATCCTGAGGTTCTGAGGCAGAGGCTGCTACGCCTCGGCCATCATCTGCCGCAGCCGCTGGGCCACCCATTCCACCGCCAGGCGAATCATGGCTTCGCCTTTCCAGGCGGCGGCCAGCTTGGCCTCGTGGTGGAACTGCTCGTCCTCCTGGGCGGAAACCGGGCTCTTGATGTTCAGGCGCGCCTTGGCCTTGGCGTAGTCTACGCCCTCCCAGTGGACGCGCGCGGGGAAGGCGGCCAGGGCGAAGGAGGTCTCGAACTCGGCGGCGTGGGCGGGGGCCTTGTTGCTCTCCATGTACTTCTTGATGATCTCCGGAGTGTAGGCCTCCCAGTAGTTGTGCGCCTGAATGTTCATGCCGAGCTTGCGGCGGAATTCCGGCGCGGCCTCGCTGAGGGGCGCGGCGTTGCCGCCGTGGCCGTTGAGGATGAGGATGCGCGTCACCCCGTGCGTCTTCAGGCTCTCGCAGATGTCGAAGACCACGGCCAGGAAAGTCTCTTTGCGTAGCGAGAGCGTGCCCTTGCGGTCCATCCAGTGCGGGGAGATGCCGACGGCCACCGGCGTGGCCACCATGGCCTGCGGGTAAACGAGCAGCGCCGCCTGCTGGGCGAGGAGGGTGGCGCTGGCCGTGTCGTGGATCATGGCCAGGTGCTCGTTGTGCTGCTCGGTGCTGCCGGCGGGCACGATGACGGCTTTCAGGGCGCCGCCCTCGAGGGCTTCGCGAAACTCCCGGCGTGTGCTCTCCCACAGGAGCACTTTGCGCGGGTTCACGTACTGATCGCCCGCGCGGGTGATTTGGGCTGCGGCCAGCGGGGCGGCGGCCAGCGGCGTGAGCGCGGCGCGACGGGTAAGGCGGGTGCTCATGGCGGTAAAGATCATACCACCGGGGCGGCCTGATAGATTATTCGTATGGGCGAATTCGACGCGGCACGGGAATTGCTCAGGGAGTTCAAAGGCGACCGCTACATCCACGGCTTCGGGGTCCTCGAGCGCGTGGGTGAAGTGACGGCGCGCCTAGGCCGGACGGTGGCTCTGGTGAGGGACGCGTTTCCGGGCGCGGACGGGTTCGTCCGCGCGATGCTGGAATCGCTGGCCGCAGCCGGCCTGGAAGTGGCGGGCGTCCTCGAGGGGGCGCGACCCAATGCGCCGCGAGAGGACCTGGCGCGCATCGCGGCCGAGCTGGCGGCGCTCGACACGGAGGTGACCGTCAGCTTTGGCGGGGGCAGCACCATCGACGCGGTCAAGGCCGCCCAGGTGCTGCGCGCGTTGGGGGGCACCGTAGACGACTACTTCGGCGTCGGGCTGGTCACCAAGGCCCTCTCCGCCCGCGGGAAGGAGCTCCCGCTGCACGTGGCGGTCGAAACCGCGGCCAGTTCCGGGGCGCATCTCACCAAGTACTCGAACATCACGGACCTGGCCACGGGGCAGAAGAAGCTGATCGTGGATGGCGCGATCGTTCCGCCGTACGCTGTGTTCGACTACGGCGTGACGCTGGGAGCGCCGGGAGCGCTGACCGCCGATGGCGCGCTGGACGGCATATCGCACTGCCTCGAAGTGCTCTACAGCGCCGTGGGTAAGCCGTTCTATGAGCAGATGGAGTGCGTGGCGGGCGAAAGCATCCGCCTGGTGATGAAGTACCTGCCCGCGGTGCTTGCGGAGCCCGCAGACAGGCGGGGCCGCGAGGCGTTGGGCCTGGCCACCGACCTGGGCGGGTACGCCATTATGCTCGGCGGCACCAACGGCGCGCACCTGACCAGCTTCTCGCTCATCGACATTCTGAGCCACGGGCGGGCCTGCGCCATCCTGAACCCTTACTACACGGTGTTTTTCGCGCCGGCGGTCGAGGGCCCGCTCAAGCTGGTGGGCGCGATCGCCCGCGAGCTGGGCTACTCGAGCGCGGACATCGACCGCTTGCGCGGGCGCGAGCTGGGGGTGGCTGTGGCAGAGGCGCTGATCGCCTTCGTGAAGCAGGCTGGCGTCCCATGGCGGCTCAGCGAGGTGCCCGGCTTCTGCCCGGCGCACCTCGAGCGGGCGCTCGCCGCCGCCAAGGACCCACAGCTCAAGATGAAGCTCGAGAACATGCCGGTGCCGCTCACCGCCGAGATGGTGGACGAATACATGGGACCGATCCTGGAGGCGGCCACGACGGGCAACCTGGCGGTGATCAGGAACGTGAGGGCGTGAGTTAGACTAGAGGCGTGAGGGCAAGGCCAGTCCGCAAAGCGGCAGAGAGTCCAAGGCGGTCGTCCGCGGTTGTGCGGAGCGCGCCCCCGCTACGGGTAAAGAGCCTCCGGCGGCACACGGACCCGGATCCTGAGGGTGCAGAAGAGTTTCTGAGGATGCTGGCGGCCTGGCGCCGTGACGCCTGGAGGCGGCCCAACCACGGATGATCCCAGCCGTCGTCGTTGACACCGACGTAGTCTCACTCGTTTTCAAAGAGCACCCTGCCGGCGAAGCGTACCTGGAGTTGATCGAGGGGAGTGTGTCTTGAGCTACGCGAGTTTGCCACAGTGGATCTTCGCGACGCTCCTGGCCGTGGCCTGTGGCCAGGCCGCCATCAACCCGTCCACGGATGTTCTGCTGTACTGGCCGGCGGGGCACGAACCCCGGCACGTCGAGCTGCTGCGCGAGGCCGGCGTAAACGCGGTTCTGTTGCTCTGGCCCGGCGCGCCGGCCACTGCCGGGTTCGCGACGGCCTGCCGGGCGGCAGGCATCGCGGCCATTGCCTACCTGGGCGGGGCGAAGGATGCGGGCGAAGCGCGGGAGCAGGCCGAACGCGCCCGAACGGCCGGCTTTGCGGGCGTGGCGGTGGAGGCCGCGGCTTTCGGCAGCGAGAAGGCGCTGGGTGCCTTCGTGGCCGGCCTGGGGGGTCTCGAAGCGCTGGTCTTCCTGAGGCCTGAGGAAACCGCCTGGCGCGTGGCGCCGGCGCACGCGGTTCTGCGCAGCGGGCAGTGGCCCGGCGCTCGCAGTGGCCCGGCGCTCCGGGGGCGGGATTTCTTCGAAGTGGCCAGCGCCAGCCGGGAGCCGTGGCTGGATGCCAACTCCTACCTGGTGGCGTATCTGCGGGGCCTGTACCCGGATCGCGCGGCCCTGCTCGGCTACCGTCCGGACGCGGACGCCGGGGTCAAACCAGACCGCATGCTGCCCTACGACTCGTTGGAGCTGGCGCTGGCGGAATCCTTCGTGGCGGGCGGAAACGTGGTGCTGTGGCCGCCGGAGAAACACCATTCGGCGGTGGTGGCAGGCAACGCCGAAGCGATGGCAGCCTGGCGTTCGCTGGGCGTCACGGCGGGCTTCCTCAAACAGCAGGCCCAGTGGTTCCGCCCGCCCGGCGGGGCGACGGTGGCGGTGGCGGCGGGCACGCTGGAGGAGTCGGGCGAGATCCTTAACATGCTCTACCGCCGCAACGCGTGCCCGGTGGCGTTTTCCGCGGCTCGGATTCCGCCGCTGGAGGCGGGCCGCTGGCGCGCGGTGGTGGTGGCGAACGTCCCAGCACCCTCCGAGGCCGGCCGCAAGCGGCTTCTGGACTACGCCCGCGCCGGCGGTCTGCTCATGACGGCGCCCGCCGCGGCCGGCGATCCTGCGTGGTGGGTCTCGCCCGCGGCCCGCAAGACGCGCACGGATGAAGACTGCGACTGGTACGCGGTGGGTAAAGGAACCGTCGTGGCCTACCGCGAGCCGGTCCAGGATCCTCATGAATTCGCGCTCGATGTGATCGATGCCGTGGGCGTCCGAGTGCGTGACCTGAGGCTGTGGAGTGCCGGCACGGTGATCGGGCTGCTCCACCGGTTGCCCGGCGGCAAGCTCGCCGTGGTGCTCATCAACTACGGGTCGCCCCGCCGGGACGATTTTCCCGCGCGGGTCGAAGGGTTGTTCCGCCAGGCCACGCTCTACGAGCCGGGGGCGGCGCCGCCGCGGCCGCTCAAGGTGGCCAGACGCATCAGCGGAACCGAGATCACCGTGGACCGCCTGGGCCGCCTGGCGGTGATTGTCCTGGAGTAGGCCGGCCCAGCCGAGGCGGACGCATGCGCGCAGAGACCGTGAAAGCGCTCGCCGCCGAGTGCGGCTTCGAACTGGCGGGAGTGGCCCCCGCCGAACCGCTGCCGGACTTCGCCCGGTACCAGGAGTGGCTGGCTCGCGGTATGGCCGGCGAGATGGCGTACCTGGAGGGCAGGCGCGGCGAGATGCGCGCCGACCCCAGATCCCTGCTGCCCTCGGCGCGCTCGATCATCTCCGTGGGGAAGCTGTACAACCGAGAGCCAGGGGCGGGTGAGCGGTTGGGCGTCGCGCGCTTTGCCCGCGGCCGGGACTACCACGCGGTAGTGCGCGCGGGACTCCGCCGCCTGGTCGAGCGCTTGAAGGAGGCCGGGCCGTTTGACTGGAAGGCCTGCGTGGACACTTCCCCGCTGCTCGAGCGTTCCTACGCCCGCCGCGCCGGGCTGGGCTGGATCGGAAAGAACACCTGCCTGATCCGCGAGGGGTTCGGCTCGTGGTTCGTGCTAGGCGAGCTGCTGGTGTCGCTCGAACTGGAGCCGGACCGCCCGCCGCCCGACCGCTGCGGCAAGTGCACGCGGTGCATCGAGGCCTGCCCGACGCGCGCCCTGGTGCCCACCGAACACGGGTGTTTTGTGGATGCCCGCCGCTGCATTTCCTACCTGACCATCGAGCGGCGCGGCCCGATCCCGGAGGACCTGCGGGCGAGCATGGGCGGATGGACTTACGGCTGCGACGTCTGCCAGGAGGTCTGCCCCTGGAACCGGCGCTAGAATCAAAGGCAGATGTTCCGCATGTTGGCGCGCGTGGCGCCGCTGGTGAGCTTGTGCGTTTCCCTCGGCGCTCAGGAGGCCATCGTCTCCCGTGGCTTCGAGCACTTCTATAACCTCGAATTCGATGAAGCCATCGTCGAGTTCTCCCGCGCGGTCGCGCAGTATCCCGACCTGCCCACCGTCCACAACCATCTGGCGCAGGCCATCCTTTATCGCGCCATATTCCGGGTCGGAGCCCTGGAAAGCGAGCTGGTCACAGGCAACAACCCGTTCTTGCGGCGCCCCAAAGTGGAAGCCACTCCGCAGGAGGAGCGGCAATTCCACCAGGCCGTGCAGCGCTCCATCGAGCTTTCCGAGGCCCGGCTCAAGCGGAACCCGCGGGACCCGCGGGCCCTCTACGCGCTGGGCGTGGCCTATGCCTGGCGGGCCAACTACAAGTTCCTGGTGCGCAAGGCCTGGCGCGATGCCCTGCACGACGCCACCACTGCGCGGAAGCTCCACAACAGGGCCACGGACCTCGAGCCGTCGTTTGTCGATGCGCGCCTGATGCAGGGCGTGCACGACTACGTCGTGGGCGACCTCCCGCTGGTGTGGAAGCTGCTGGGGTTCCTGATCGGCTACCGGGGCGACAAGGAGGCCGGCATCCGCACGCTCCAACTGGTCGCCGAGAAGGGCACGCTGAACCGCGACGACGCCAAGATCCTGCTGTGCGCCGCCTACCGGCGGGAGAAAAAGCCGCAAATGGCCGTGCCGCTGCTGGAGGAATTGATCCACCGCTTCCCGCGGAACTATCTGCTGTCGCTCGAGCTGGCGCAGATGCATGGCGACCTGGGTAACAAGACCAAGGCGCTGGGGGCCATTGGGAAGGCGAAGGAGCTGAAGCAGTCCGGCGCGCCCGGCTTCGCGCGCTTACCCTGGGAGCGGCTGTGGTACGCGGAGGGTAACATCCAGTTTTGGTACAACGACCTCGACGCGGCCCTCGATAACATGAAGAAAGCCACCGCCGCGGCCGGGGCGCTCGATCTCAACACCGGGGTGCTGGCCTGGATGCGGCTGGGCCAGCTCTATGATATGAAGGACCAGCGGCCGGCGGCCCTGGAGGCTTACCGGCGCGCCATCGACTACGCGCCCGCCTCCGACGCCGCCCGCGAATCCCGCCGCTACCTCACGTCCCCCTACCGCCGCGGGAAGAGGTAGGGTAAGCCTCCTGACTTGCCCTCCGGCTGGTGGGGCAGGCCCCTGGCCTGCACGCCGGCTCTCAGCCGGCGTTCTTTCCCATGCCATTTCTCCACCGCGTGTGTGATACAATCCCCCCAAATGCCTGCTCCGGTCCCGACGAGAGCCCCGCGCATTTTCATCAGTTACAGCCACAGGGACCGGAAGGTTAAGGAGCGGCTGGTAACTCACCTGAAGGTGCCCGCGGCCGACGTCTGGGACGATTCGCGCATCGCAACGGGCAGCGATTGGCTCCCCGCCATCGAGCAGGCCATGGCCCAGGCTGACGTGGCCATTCTGCTCATCTCGGCTGATTCACTCACTTCGCAGTTCATCCTCAACAAGGAAGTGCCATTGCTGCTCGAGCGGCGCGAGAGGGAAGGGCTGCTGGTCTACCCAGTCCTCGTCGAGGATTGCGCCTGGCAGGAGGTCGAGTGGCTCGCCAAGATGCAGATCTGGGCGCGCGAGGGCAAGCCTCTGCCGGGCGGCAGGCAGCGCAACACCGCGCTGGCGGCGATCGCCCGCGACATCGCCCAGAGGTTCAGAGACCGCTCGCCGCCCCCCGCACCTCGGAGCTCCACCGGCCCGGCCTGCCAGCCACCGGCTGCTGCGGCGTTTCAGCCTCCTCCGCCGTCGGTGCCCTCTGCGCGCTGCCCTGCCTGCGGAGCC
>CAZIRH010000130.1:0-11121 GCA_964541065.1 uncultured Solibacteraceae bacterium | reverse complement strand
GGGAGGACGAAGAGGCCGGGGCGGGGCTGGTCGCCTCCGCGCGCGGGGGCTGGGCGCAGGCGGACCTGGTCATCAAGGTGAAGCAGCCGCAGCCGTCCGAGTACGCGTATCTGCGGCCGGGCTTGACCCTGTTCACCTTCTTGCACCTGGCGCCGCTGCCGGAGCTGACCGAGAAGCTGCTGGCAGCCGGGGTCAGCGCGGTGGCCTACGAAACCATCCGGGAGAAGGATGGCTCGCTGCCCCTGCTGACGCCCATGAGCGAAGTGGCCGGCCGGCTGGCGGTCCAGATCGGCGCGGTGTACCTGGAAGCGCCCAACGGCGGGCGCGGGGTGCTGCTGGGCGGCGTGCCCGGCGTGGCGCCGGGGCACGTACTGATCCTGGGAGGCGGAGTGGTGGGCATCAACTCCGCCAAGATAGCCGTGGGCATGGGGGCGCGCGTCACCATCATCGAGAAGAATCTCAACCGGCTGCGCGAGCTGGATGACATCTTCGGTGGCCGGGTGGTGACCCTGGCCTCGAACCTCTGGACCGTGCGGCAGACCCTCCGCGCCGCGGACCTGGTGATCGGCGGGGTGCTGATCCCCGGCGCGTCGGCGCCCAGACTGGTGCGGCGCGACATGATCCCGCTGATGAAGCCCGGCGCCGTGGTGGTGGACGTCTCGATCGACCAGGGCGGGTGCCTGGAGACCTCCCGCCCCACCACGCACACCGACCCGGTGTACTTCGTGGACGGGGTGCTGCACTACTGCGTCTCGAACATGCCGGCGGCGGTGCCGCACACCTCGACGTTCGCGCTCACCAACGCCACGTTCCCCTACTTGCTGGAGCTGGCCAGCCACGGCCTCGAGGAAGCCTGCCGGCAGAACCCGGGCCTGCGCGAGGGCCTGAACACCTATAGGGGCCAGTTGACCTGCCCCGGAGTGGCGGAGTCACAGAGCCGGGAGTGGGTGGCGGCCGAGAAGCTGCTGTAGCGAAGCACCGCCCGGCTCACAGCGTTACTACCGTAGAAGTGATGCTCAAGCCCGTTCTCGTGGCCGAGTTGCTCAGCCGCATCCGGAGCCTGCTCAAGGACCAACGTACAGCGAAGGTGTAGTCGTTATACCAGATTGACATCAAACGTAGAGTAATGGATAATGAGGGCAGGTGTCTTTCCCATGCGACCACCGGCCTCCATTACCCCCTGGCTTTCCACCGAACAGATGCAGGTCTGGGTGCGCGAAGCCCCGGACAAGCCCAGCTATCAGAAACGCCTGGCGATCTGGCTCACTCACCTGGGAGAGTTCGCCGCGCGGCAGATCGCCGATTGGCTGTGTGTCTCCAAGCAGGCCGTCTGGCTGTGGATCGGTCAGTACAACCGGCAAGGTCCGGAAGGCCTCGAGCGGCTGGGACGCGGGGGGCGGCGCTGGGCCTACCTGTCGGTGGAGCAGGAAGCAACCCTCCTACGGCAGGTGGAAAGACGGGCTCTGGCGGGGGAGATTCTGAGCGCCAAGCAGCTCCACGCTCAACTGGTCAAAACCGCCGGCCGAGAGGTGTCTCTGGGCTATGTCTACCGCCTGCTGCACCGGCACGGCTGGCGCAAACTGGGGCCGCGCCCCCGACACCCACAGGCCCGCCCGCGGGCCCAAGCGCGATTTAAAAAAAACTCCCCCAGGTGCTCGCCGCCATCGTGAGCCGATTGCCGGTGGGGAGGCGGCTGCGGCTGTTGTTTCAGGACGAAGCGCGCTTTGGCTGCATCAGCGAGCAGCGGCGTTGTTGGGCGCCGCTGCCCTTTCGGCCGGTGGTGGGCCACCAGATCATTCGCCAATTCGTTTACGGACTGGCGGCCGTGAGCCCTCTGGACGGCCGGTTCTGCTCGTTGGTCCTGCCCTGGGTGGATACCGAGGTCATGTCGCTGTTCCTGGCCCACACGGCGGCCCAGTTCCCCCATGACTACTGCGTGATGCTGCTGGATGGGGCGGGATGGCATACGGCGCTGGATTTGAAAGTCCCGCCCGCGATGCAGTTGCTCCCGCTGCCGCCCTACAGCCCGGAGTTGAATCCGGTGGAACACATCTGGGACCACCTGCGGGAGAATCACTTCGGCAACCGCGTGTTTCGCTCTCTCGATGCGGTCGTCGAGCAGCTTTGCCTCGGCCTCCGGCAATTGCATCGACAGCCCAAGCTGGTTCAGTCGATGACCTCTTTCGACTGGATCAAAGCTCTCCCTGTGACGTTAAACTAGTATCAGCCCCTGGATGCGCGCGGGCCGGCGCTTGGCTTGGCTCAGGTCCGTGAACGGGAACGGGACGACCACCACGTCCCCTTTCACAAACCCCGCCAAGCCTCGTCCTCCTCTGGCCGGAGCCAATCTCTGCCGAGCACGGACTCACTCGCCACGGCAGTCTCAGCCAGCCTGGCGGCGCCGTTTGCGCGCAGCGAGCGGACGAAATCCAAGACCTCCTCGAGCAGCGGCTCGGGAATCCGCTCCAACTCGGCGACGATCAACTCGCGGTTGCTCATGTTACCCCCGCCCTTCCAGTCTACCGGAACTGCATCATAGCAACCGCCCTGGCCGCGGCTTCGCCACTCGGCGCTCGAGCCGGGCTTCGCGCTGGCGGAGTTCGGCGGAGTCCGATGCGGCAATGGCCGCCCGCACCAACTCCAGCGCCCGGGCGTAGTCGCGCTCGCGGTGCTCGTAGTGCTTGGCCAGCTCTTCGAGTGCGGCAGCGCGATAGGGGTTGCGGCTCCCAGCCAGGTCGTTGAGGATCTCGAGCGCCGCCGCCAGACGCCCCAGGCGCTTTTCGAGCAGAGCCGTGTCCCACAGCGTGCGGAACAGCAGCTCGTCAGGCAGCCCCAGGTCCACGGCGCGGCGCATCAGCTCGAGCGCCTGCTCGCGAGCGCCCGAGTCGTGGAACCAGCGCGCCAGTCCCACCAGGTCGGCCCCGTGCACCAGCGGCGCCTCGCCCGGCGAGCGGAAGGCGAACGGGACGATACCGGTCAGGCAGGCCAGGCTCAGAATGTCGATGGCGTTGTGGTGGAAGATGGGCACTACGCGGCAGGCCTCGCGCGTGCGCAGGTACTCGAAGTAGACGTAGGGGATCATCTCCCCGGGCAGGTCCCCCTCGCGCTCGACCCCCAGGATGCGGTTTTCCAGGTCCACCAGGCGGCAGCTCTCCACGCGCAGCTTCCACAGCCGCCGCGCGCCATGCAGCAGGTCCAGGTGACGCAGCCGGGGGAAGGGTGGTGTCTGGCGCGCCATGCGGAACCGCGTCTCCAGCAAGGGCTGGTCGTAGACCTTGCCGTTGTACGTCACCAGCACGTCGCACTCTTCCAGGTGCCGCGCCAGCGCCCACAGCAGGCTGGACTCCTCGCCGTAGTCCCGCATGAAGAACTGCCGCAGGCGGAAGCCTTCCGCGCAGATCCGGCCCACCCCGATCAGGAAGGCGTAGGTGCCGGTGCCGCCGGCCAGACCCGTGGTCTCCGTGTCCAGAAAGGCCCAGCGGGTGGGCGGCACATTGCCCACCTCGCCGCCCGAGAGGGCCGCCAGCAGGTCCGCCGGCAGCTCGGGCAGGTTCGAGATCTCGAAACTGCCGTGCAGGCGGTGGCGCTCCCAGAGTCGCTCGGTTTCGAAGTGCCCGCCGAAGGGGGTCTCGACCACCTGGCCGCTCATCCACTCCTCGATGAAGAAGCGGGCGGGCTTCGTGTCCGGCCGCGGGGCGGGTGTCGCGTACTTCTGGTCGATGCGCGCCACCTTGCGCCGGAGCGCCTCGAGTTGCCGCTGGAGGCCGGACACCGTTCAAACCCTACCACACCACCCGGACCGGGTACTGGGCGATCTGGGGATCCGGGGTGAGGATGGGCAAGCCGTGAACGATGGCCTGGCAGACGAGCATGCGGTCGAAGGGATCGGAGTGCAGCTTCGGGAGGCGCGAGGCGCAGAGGGCAGCTTCTTCGTCCAGCGCCAGGCTCTCGATCCCATGCCGCCGCCTCCACTCGGGAATGAACTGCTCGGGCGGCTGAGGCAATCCGAGGCGTCCGGCTGCGTACTTGACAGCGATTTCCCAGGCCGAGACCACACTCAGGAACGCCTCGTTGGCTGGATCCCCGAAAAGCTGGCGAGCGCGGCCGGAGACTCGTGGAGCATCCAGCAACAGCCACAGGAACGTGCACGTATCCAGGAGGAATCTCAAAAGCTGTCCTCCGGTCCCTCACCATTGAAAAGCGCCAGCAGGTCGGGCGGCAGCGGCTCGAAGAAATCCGGCGGGACCTCGAACATGCCCTTGCAGAGCCCGATGGGGCGCTTGGCCCTGCGCACCCGCGGCAGCCGCCGGATCTCGGCGACGGGGATGTTGCGCTTGCACAGGATGATGGTCTCGCCCCTGGCCACGCGAGCCAGGTACTTGGACAGGTGGGTCTTGGCCTCGTGGATGTTGAGGCGAATCATAGTTCGATTGTAGACTAATAAGTGAACTAAGTCAAGGCTGGCGCCACGCGGCGGCACGTTGCCAAGGGGGCTGCGAAGCAGGACACTGGATGCTGATGAGCGGCCGGCTCTACCTGGTGGCCACGCCGATCGGGAACCTCGAGGACATCACCCTGCGGGCGTTGCGGGTGCTGAGCGAGCGGCACCACCTGCGGGGCTAGCGGCGGGCTCGCGTTAGCCGGCTACGGTCTGGCTGCGACAGGGAGTCGGTTCAGGACGGCTTCGTACACGCCGCGGGCAGCAGCGAGCGCTTCCTCGGCCTCTTCCGGGACGGGCGCATCGGGCGCGCCCGGGTAGCGGAATTTCCAGGCGTATTCGGTGAGGGGCACCGCGCGGTCGATCAGATCCTTCAGCGTCGGGTCGAACTTGAGGCACTGTTCGCCGATCTCTTCCAGGTTGTGAGTCTTGCGAAAAGGAACATCGTGCCAAGTGAGGAATCCCTTGAAGGCCTTCTCTGCCGCTTGCTGGGAGTGGAAGACGGCCGCCTCTAGCAAAGGCGGCTGGAGCTCCCGCATTGCCTGCGCCGCGCGCAAGTCGGTGGCGGCTTTGACGAACCAGGCACGGGTTTCGGCCAACAGCTCAGGATCGTGAGGCATAGAGCAAAATGCCTTCGCGGGCAATGCCGGCAGGGAGGGAAGCGGCCACGTGAAGGCGGCGCTCGAAGGATGATTTGGGCCAGACCAGCACGTCGGCGGCCGTGCCCGTGCCGCGCAGAGTCTGGTAGGCCAGACGGCCACGCTGGCGCTCGGGCGGGGCGTCGTCCGCGACAATGACCATGAGGTCGTAGTCGCTGTCCGAGTCCGCGTCCCCTCGCGCGGCTGAGCCGAACAGATAGATCCTCTCGGGTTGGTAAGCCTCAACCAGGCGGCGGACAATCTCCGCGAGCGCAGGATCGTCCAGCTTCGGCGGCCCAAGAGCTGTCCCTCGCACTGCCACGCCGTCATCTCCTGGTCCCAGTGTCCCACAGTCGGCGGCCGGGACGCTCGGGTTCCGCGACTTCTATGATGTGGCGAGCCTTCACCTGTGCTGGTTCAGCCGGAAATGGAGAGCGGGCGTCCTCCGGCAGCCAGCATTTCCGCGCTTCGGGCGGGAACTCTCAAGGCATGAACGTCACTCGTCGATCCCGGCCTCCCGGGGCAGCTCGTCCTTGTACAAGTCCTTCACCACCTGTCCCATAGCCTGGTAGCAGATGTAGTTCGTTGCGATCCGCTTGGCCTCGTAGCCGGCCTCTCTGATGTGAGGCTCATACCGCTCCACCATCGCCGACCTGTGTTTTTGCCAGAACTCAACCGGATCGCCTCGCCACCCGATCGTGCCCCCACCTTTGCTCGGCCGGGCTAGGTGACGGAACGCAGCGAACAGAGGGTAGAGCCAACCCTCTGGGTACTGGTACCTCATTTCCTGGCCAAGAAAGCGCGATCTGATCGGCGTGTTTCGGTACTTCTTGCTGCCCTTCTCATAGTTGCGTTTGTCGTATATCTTGACCTCGTCGATCTTGCCGAACCGGCCGCTGTAGCAATCCGGCAGCCTCATCTGAATTTCGTCGAACAGACGGGCCAGCGTCGGAAGAATCGAAATCCACGCCCCGAGTTCGTCAGAGTCCTCCTCCGCGTACTTGAGGTATGCTTCGAGACAACGTTCTCTGCGGCCGTAGGCATTACTCGGCTCGCCGTTGGCCTCCTTGGCGAACTTCGGATAGAACATCATGAGCAGTGTAATCAGATGCAATGCCTCGATTGCTCCTGCGTCGCCCTCCCGCCAAGAGACGTCGGCATAGTAGCTCTCTGTGGACAGGGTTTCCTTCAGTTTCTCAAAGAGCCGCCGGGCATCAGCGAGCGACTTGGCCTTGACCTGCACGCTGGTGTTTCGAGCCTCCTTAATGTCATTGAGAAGATCCATCATTTCGGCACTCAGTTCGCCGGCACCGTTGAGCCCTGGAATTAACACCTGGGCGTTGACGTAAGCCTCGGGCAGCCTTTGAGCCGCTTCATCGTTCGGGAGGTCTTCCCGCCACTGGTTGATCCGTGCGTTCGTATTCCCACCGTCGAGGATGCCGTAGAGGCGCTCCTCTTCGGGTGCCTCATGAAGTGCCAGACGAACGCGTTGGGTCTTGTTGTCGTACTCGATTCCCTTAGCGACCACGGTTATGCCTCGATTGAGCAGGTGGAAGTCCCTCCAGTTCTCCTGAAGCGTCTCCCCGATCTTCTTGGACACAGGCGATGTTAGGACCGGCCTCCGCGCCTTGGGCCCCAGGCCGAAGTCGTAAGGGTATTGATCGAGCGGGATAACCATTTCGCGGCGCTCGATCTTGCCACTTGGATCGTCGAGGTTTTTGAAGGAGTGCACGCGGAACCAGTCCGTGCATCGCTTCAGTTCGGTGAGTTGCATTCCGATAACTAGTTTCATCTTCCGAGTGAAAGTGTCGAGGCGCTCGTATGCGCCGAGGCGCCTTGGGGATGTTCTGCTCAGAACTCCGGACGACTGGGGGGACTGGGAAAGCTAGAAGGGGCAGGACTCGTACCAACCAAGCGCGAGAATCAGCCGATGCCGCGCCGTGTCCGGCAGCCCGGAACCCCAGGTGCCACTTGTGTATCACCTCTTCAGGAGTGCGGTCAACTCGGAGATCCGTGCGCCTACAAGTAGCGGCAAGCACACGAGGTTAGCGGTCTGTGCGAGCGTGCCGGGAGTTGGCCACTCGGAATCATGCGGGCCTTCGGGTCGAAGTCGAAGAAGTGTTGGCGTCTTTCGTCACCGTCGCGGGGGAGAGACGGCCCGCCAAAAGCAGCGGCTCACCATCGCGAGGGATGAAAAACGCGGCCCTCGCGGGCAACGGTGCCCGGTAGAGAGGCCCCGACGTGGAGGCGGCAGTCGAAGGCGGATTGGGACCAGACCAGCACCTCGGAGGCGGTCCCCACACCTCGCAAAAGCCAGTAGGCAAGGCCGGGCGAGCGTCGCTCCGGCATGCATCATCAGCTACAGCACCCGCATTGCAGTACGAGTCCAGCCCGCATGGGATACTAAGGGCTGATGAGCGGCCGGCTCTACCTGGTGGCGACGCCGATCGGGAACCTCGAG
Source organism: uncultured Solibacteraceae bacterium (assembly GCA_964541065.1). Taxonomy (GTDB): domain Bacteria; phylum Acidobacteriota; class Terriglobia; order Bryobacterales; family Bryobacteraceae; genus VFZS01. The sequence continues at coordinate 3,584 of CAZIRH010000130.1, read as the reverse complement.
GACATCACCCTGCGGGCGTTGCGGGTGCTGCGCGAGGTGGACCTGATCGCCTGCGAGGACACCCGGCATACGCGCAAGCTGCTCGAGCACTACGGCATCCAGAATCCCACGCTCAGCTACCACGAACACAACGAGGCGCAGCGCAGCCTCGAGCTGCTCGAGAAACTGCACCAGGGAGTGAGGGTCGCGCTGGTCTCGGACGCCGGCACGCCACTGGTTTCCGACCCGGGCTACCGGTTGGTCACCAAGGCTGTCGAGAGCGGCATCATCGTCGAGCCGGTGCCGGGCGCTTCGGCGATCCTGGCCGCGCTGACCGCCTCGGGGCTGCCCACTGACGCTTTCCTGTTCGGAGGTTTCCTGCCGGCGCGCCCTGGCCCGCGGCGCAAGCTGCTGGCCAAGTTCAAAGACGAGCCGGCCACGCTGGTCTTCTACGAGGCGCCGCACCGGACTCTGGAAGCGCTGGCCGATATCGACGAGGTGCTGGGAGCCAGGCCCGTAGTGCTGGCGCGGGAGATGACCAAGGTTCACCAGGAGTTCCTGCGCGGCACCGCGAGCGGCCTGCGGCAGACGCTCGCCGGGAGGCCCTCGCTCAAAGGGGAGATCACCTTGCTGATCGGCCGGGCCGCGGCCGCCGCGGACGATGATGCGCCGCTCAAGGACGCGGTCGAGGCAGCGATGAGGGGCGGACTGGGCCGCATGGAGGCGGTCAAGGCCGTGGCCCGCCGGCGCGGCCTTCCCAAGCGCGAGGTCTACCGGGTGGTTGAAGGTCTGGGCTCCTGATCGGACTGTTGCCGCAGTCTGTCGTTTTCGATAGAGTCGGACAGAAAGCAGAAAGGAGCCGAGATGTCGATCCTGAATTTCTTCTACCCGGTGCTGGACGCCCTGAGCGACGGGCGGGTGATCCGCAAGATCGTGATCTGGGCACTGCGCATTCTGGCCGTGCTGGTGCTGTTGGGCGGGCTGTACGCGTTCGTGGAAATCCTCAGGGTGGGCTTCCGATCCGGAGCCCCCGCCGAGGTCGCCATCGGCGGCCTGCTGCTGGCGCTGATCTTCGTCGGCGCGGTCGGCTGCGTGGCGCAGATCCTGTTGTACCGGGCCGGCAAGATCGAAGGCCTGACGGACACCACCTTCACTGTCATCCCCATCGTCTCGATCCTGTTTCGCGCCGCGGGCGAGATCTACGCGACGCTGGGCGTTTCGGTGGGCGTGGGCGGCTGCTTGTTCATCTGGCTGACGCGGAGCAGCCCGTTCGAGGCGTTGCGCGGCCTGAGCGGGTTGCTGCCCTCGGCTCCCGCGGGAGGGAGTTTCGTGGACGGTCTGGCCTTCCTGGCCTACCTGTGCGTGATGTCGTTTGTGATGCTGATGCTGTTCTACTTCCTGGCCGAGTGTACATTGCTGTGGGCGGACGTCGCGCACAACATGCGCCTACTGCGGGGGCACTTCGTGCCGAGCCCGGCGCCCGCAGCCGTCGCCGCGCCGCCGCCCGTGGCGGCTGCCGCGGCGATCCCGCCTGCGCCGGCTGCTCCCCTGTTCCCGCCCACGCCGCCTCCCGCACCCAGGTGCCCCGCCTGCGGGGCCGAGCTGGAGGCGGGCAGCGGCTTCTGCGGGAACTGCGGAACCCGTCTGAGGTGAAGCCATGACACTCCGGGCCAAGAATACCGTGGCTGGCCTGGGGCTGGTCCTGCTGTGCCTGCTGCTGGCGGCCTGCGTCGAAATCCAGATGAGATTCGACCTGCGCAGCGAAGGCAGCGGGACGGCCGAATGGACCATCGAGATCCCCAAGGCCACCGCCGAATCGCTCGGCCTGACCACCGAGAAGGTCAAGGCCGAGATGCTCAAGGACCGGCAATTCCAGCGCCCCGGCGTCAAGGTGACCACCGGCCGGGCGGCGAACGGCAACGAGACGGTGACGGTGAGCATGCCGTTCTCGAGCGTGCAGGAGCTGGCCTCGAACGACATGTCGTTCGAGTTCCAGAAGACGCCTGACGGCAGGCAGTGCACTTTCCGCGTCAATGCCCGGGGCGCACAGGCGGCCATGCCGCTGCGCGTGCAGGTCGAGGTGCGGATGCCGGGCAGGATCACCGCGTCCAACGCCGACTCGGTGAGCGGCAACGTGGCCCGCTTCAACAGCCTCTTCCGGCCGGACGGCGTGTGGGCGCAGTCGGAGACCGCCGGGTTCCTTACCGCGACCACGCTGGCGGTGCTGGCGGGAACGGGCGCGGCAGTGGTGGTCTTCCTGTTGGTGCTGGTCTGGACGAGGAAGAAGCGGGTGGCGCCCGCTGCCGCCGTAGCGGCTCCGGCGCCCGGCGCAGTGTACTGCCGGCAGTGCGGGGCGGACAACAGGGTTGGAACGAAGTTCTGCCGGAACTGCGGGGCGCCCCTGGCTGCGGCTCCGCCGCCGGCGGCCAACTGCCCCAAGTGCGGCGCGGCAGTTGCTCCGGGCAAAAAGTTCTGTCACGCCTGTGGCGCCCCGGTGGGGACGGCCGCACCGGCGCCTGCCCCGATCAGCGCCGCGCCGCCGCCACCGCCTCCGGCGTGGACGCCGCCTGCTCCCAAGCCGGCGAAGGGCTCCGCCATGCTGATCGCGCTGGTAGCCAGTCTGGTGCTGCTGCTGATCGCCATCGTGCTGCTGGTCTACAAGCTCATGTCCCAGAACCAGGCCGCCGCGCCTCCCGTCAGCGCTCCCGCCCAGACGGCGGAAACAACGCAGCCGCCCGCTGTGCCCGAGACGCCCGGCCAGCCGCCGGTTTCGGGGCAGCCGGAATCCCAACCTGGGGCTTTGCCGGGCGCAGGCACCCAGCCTGCGCAGCAGCCGGTGGGAACGCCCGCCGCGGCCGGCGAGCTTGGGCGACCCTCGCCCATGCCGGGAGGCATCCCGGCCCAGGCCGCGCCTGCGGCGCCCGCGCGGACTCCGCCCCAGCCGAGTTCCCCTAGCGCGGCTGGCGCGCAGCAGCCCGCAGCCGGGAGCCCGGCGGCTCCTGTGACCCCGGCTCCCACGCAGGTGGCGCCGCCCGCCCCCGTCAAGCCGGCCTATAGTGGCCCGCGCTCCGGCGTCATCCTCTGGTCGGGGCAACTGGAGCGCAACGGCCTGATCGAGATCAGCGGGGCGACGGCCTCCGGGCTGCCCGGATCGCTGCGTGGCGAACTGCCGGGCGTGCCGGTGATCGTCGAGGTCGAACCCAAGGACGTGGGCGTGGCCGAGGCGCCCAGCCCCCAGAACGGCTGGAAGCGCCTGGTGCTGCGCAGCCGGAACCGGCGGATGTCAGTGGTTACCATAAAGTGGACGGTCATTCAATGAGGGTGCGTCATGAGAGTCCGTGATGTGTTGGGTGCAATCCTGACGGCGACGCTGGGGCTGGGCGCGCAGACCATCCCCGCGGAGACCGAGTTCCGCGTCAAGCTGCTGGCGCCTCTGAGCACGGAAAGCAACCGCAAGGGCGACAAGATCACCGCGCAGGTGCTGGCGCCGGAGCAGTTCAAGGGCGACATGGTCGAGGGTGAGGTGAAGGAGTCCAAGAGCGGCGGCAAGGTGAGGGGCACCTCGGTGCTGAACTTCAGCTTCCACACGCTTCACCATGGCGGGA
>CAZIRH010000129.1:0-11139 GCA_964541065.1 uncultured Solibacteraceae bacterium | reverse complement strand
TTGCCGCCGATCAATCCGGAGAAAGCGGTCAGAATACTTAAGTAAACAGTATTGCGGCTAACGATTCGACCACGGCCCGGGCCTTGACCGACAATGGCTCCAGCCTGGCTGCTGGATCTGGTACCAGTGTGGAAGCCGCCCAAGGACCGTAGTCACGGACACTCGATTGTTTCACCCCTTGCCGCTGTCGCTTTCCACCACCTCGGCCCCGGGAGGCGGCTGGAACCGGAACAGGTTCTCGTCCAGGCGCGGGTTCACTCGCTCATCCTCGAAGCGAAACTCCATCACCGCGCGGTCCTGGCCGGTGATCTCCAGCTTGCGGATCTCGTAGGAGGGGTTCACCAAAAAGCCCACCTGGGTGTAGGCCAGGCGATCGGAGCGGGGTTCGGCTACGATCCAGGTGTCGGGTCCCTCAGCGCGCACAGTGAAGCGCTTGAAGTCCCGGTAGAAATCCAGCCGCCCCAGCAGGAAGGCCAGCGGGGCCCGCCAGTCCTCGCTCTCCTTGATGCGCGTGCGCTCGACGCGGCGGTTGTCCGGCGTATAGAGGTAGAAGGCCTTCCCGTCGCTCACGAACAGCTTGCCGTCCGGCGAGGAGTACTCCCAGCGCATGCGCCCCGGCTTGCGCAGGTAGAGCTCCCCCCGCTCGGTACGCCGGCGCTTCTGGGCGGTGTAGGTCTGCTCGAAGCGCACCGCCAGCGTCCGGGCGTTGTTGTAGCGCTGCTCGACCGCCTTGAGGACCCGGCCCAGGTCCTGCGCCGAGGCTGCCAGCGCCACCACGGACACACCTAGAGCGAGTCGCATCACAGAGTCAGAGACGCTCGCCGCCGCCCGAGCGTGCAGGTCTTTTCGACAGATCCAACTCTACAGAATACGGCACTTGCTGTATTTACGGCGGGCGGGGCGGGGTGTAAAGTGTCGCCGGGAGCAGTGGCGAGTACGGCACCACCCGCTCAAACGCTCGCTGTCAAGCGGGCGCAGGTGGCCTTTCACAGGTTCGCCTCGATGGGCGACCCCGAACGCGCGGTCGCCGTCTATGCGGAGGAGAACGCGCGTCGCGGCTCGCTGATCGAAAGGCATCGCGACTTCCTCGGGGAGCTGTCGCCGTTCCTGGAGATCGGCGCCAACGCGGGCCACACCAGCTACATGCTGGCGAACCGGTTCGGCGCGGAGGGATTCGCCCTGGACCTCTCGGCCGACGCCCTGCGGCACGGGACCTGCCTGAGGCAACGGTGGAAGCTGGCGCGAGCGCCGGTCCTCATCGGGGGCGACGCCCTCCGCCTGCCCTTCCGGGACGGCTCGCTGCGGTGCGTCCTGGCATTTCAGATGCTCAGCCAGTTCATGGACATCGACAGCGTGCTCAGCGAAGCGGCTCGCGTTCTGGCGCCGGGCGGGGTCTTCTTCTTTGCCGAAGAACCGATCAAGCGGCTGCTGTCCCTGCGTCTCTACCGCTGCCCCTACCCTGACCGGATGAAGCGCTGGGAGAGGAGACTGTACGACTGGGGTCTTCTGGACTACCTGGTGAAGGACGTCGTCGGTGCGCGCCAGGAGGACAGTTTCGGCATCCGCCAGAACCACCGCACCGCGCTGCGGCGCTGGAAGCGGATGCTCGGCCGCCATTTCACCGAGCAGCGCTACGAGGTGTTTGTCCGCGACCACGGCTGGGCCAACCAGGCGGTGCGCAGGCTGGTGGAGCGCCCGAGTGCCGGCGGAACCGAGGCCGCCGCGGCTCTGCTGGGCGGCACACTGGCGGCTGGGTGTCGCCAGGCGGGCCCGCCGGACCACCCGGTCAGTTTCTCGGCTCGCCAGTTTGAGACCGTACTGGCGTGCCCGGACTGCGGGCAGGGACTCCGCCGCGAGCGCGAGCGGCTGGCGTGCACGCACTGCGATTTCGCCGCCGACAGCGACCGAGACGTTTACACACTGCTGCCCTCGGCCGAGAAAGCCGAGCTGTATCCCGGCTCCCAGCCGGATGTCCTGGTCTTCTCGAAGCCCGGACACGAGCGCGGCCTGGTGGAAGGCTTCTATGAGCTGGAGGGTGAGTTCGGCAACAAGTTCCGGTGGATCGGAGCCCGGGCCGCCGTCATCCTTCAGAAGCTGCGGCCCGGAGCACCGCGCTTGCGAATCCGCGGCTTCGCGCACGAACTCGCCTTCTTGCAGTCCGAGCCTGTGATCGTGGAGATCCGGGCGAATGCCCAGCGGCTGCGAAGGTGGAAACTCGACCAGCCCGGGCTTTTCGTGCTGGAGGCAGACCTGCCTGCCGCGCCCGAGTATCTCGTCGAGATTCTGGCCTCGCCGGTGTGGCAGGCGCCGGGCGATGACCGCTTCTTCACGGTCAATCTCAGCGCGATTCGGCTGCTGCCACGGGAAGACTGAGCAAGGACGGCTCACTTCTCCCGGTTGAAGAGTGTACTGTTCCGGGTTCCCGGGTTCCCTACGGCTTGATGCCCAGCACGTCCAGCATGAAGGCGTACTGGAAAGCGGTTTCCCGGAAGCGGCTGTAGCGGCCTGACGGCCCGCCATGCCCGGCGACCAAGTGCGTCTTCAGCAGCAGGCGGTTCTTGTCCGTCTTGGTGACCCGGAGTCTCGCCACCCACTTCACCGGTTCCCAGAAGGCCACCCGCGGGTCGTTCAAGCCGGTGGTCACCAGCAGGTTCGGGTACGCCTTGGCCTCCACGTTGTCGTAAGGCGAGTACGACTTCATGTAGCGGTAATACCGCTTGTTCACCGGGTTGCCCCACTCGTCGAACTCCAGCGTGGTCAGCGGGATGGAGGGATCGAGCATGGTGGTCACCACGTCCACGAAGGGAACTGCGGCGATCACGGCCTTGAACAGATCGGGCCGCAGGTTGATCACCGCGCCCATCAGCAGCCCGCCCGCGCTCCCGCCGGAGGCCACCAGGCGGTCAGGCGAGGTGTACTTCTCCCGGACCAGGTGCTCGGCGCAGGCCACGAAGTCCGCGAAGGTGTTCTTCTTCTTGAGCAGCTTGCCGCTCTCGTACCACGTCCGGCCCATCTCCGAGCCACCGCGGATGTGGGCGATGGCGTAGACGAACCCCCGCTCGAGCAGGCTCAAGCGGTCCGAAGAGAAGAACGGCTCCGTGCTGGCTCCGTAGGAACCGTACCCGTAAAGCCACAGCGGATTCCGGCCGTTGCGCTCCATCCCCTTCCTGTAGACCAGCGAAATGGGGACGCGCGTGCCGTCAGCGGCCCGGGCAAACACCCGCTCCGACTGGTACCTGGCCGGGTCGTAGCCGCCCAGCACCTCGACCTGCTTCTTCAGTTCCCGCGTCCGGGCGTTCATGTCGTAGTCGAACACCGACATGGGCGTCACCAGCGAGGTGTAGTTGAACCGCAGCAGCGCGGTACGGAACTCCGGGTTGCCCGCCACAGTCGCGGTGTAGACCGGCTCGGGGAACTCGACGTGGTGGGTCTGGCCATCCCCCAGGCTGGTGATGCGAATCTTGCGGAGACCCGCCTCCCGCTCGGTCACCACCAGGTGGTTCTCAAACAGATCCACGTCCTCGAGCAGGACCGTGGCGCGGTGCGGGATCAACGGCCGCCAGTTCCTCTTACCGGGAGCGGCCACCGGGGCCGTCACGAGCTTGAAGTCCTTGGCCCGGTCGTTGGTGCGGATGTAGAACGTGTCGCCGCGGTGATCGACCGAGTACTCCACCTTGGGCCGTCGCCGGTCGATGACGCGAAAGTCCCCGGCGGGCGTGTTGGCGTCCAGGTAGTGGACCTCCGAGCTGAGGGTGCTGCGCAGGCTCAGCAACAGGAAGGCCCGGCTGCGGGTCTTGGAGAGGCCCAGCCGGAACGTCGCGTCCTTTTCTTCGTAGACCAGCGTGTCCTGCTTGGGGTCTGTGCCCAGCGTGTGGCGCCACAGCCGGTAGGGCCGCTTGGCCGCGTCCAGGGTGGTGTAGAACAGCGTCCGGTTATCGTTGGCCCACTCGACCGCGTAGGAGGTGTTGGGGATCTCGTCCTTGAGCAGGGCCCCCGTAGTGAGGTCTTTCACCACCAGCGTGTAGGCCTCGGCGCCGCTGGTGTCGGTCGAGTAGGCCAGCATGCGATGGTCCGGGCTGGCCTTGCTGGCGCCCAGCCGGAAGTACTTATGTCCCTGGGCCAGGGCGTTGAGGTCGAGCAGAACCTCTTCGGGCGCCTGGAGGCTCCCTTTCTTGCGGCACAGGATCTGGTACTGCTTGCCCTCCTCGGTGCGCGAGTAGTAGTAGAACTGGTCGATGCGCTCGGGCACCGACAGATCGGTCTGCTTGATGCGGCCCAGGATCTCCCGGTAGAGGTTCTCCTGGAGCGGCTCGGTGGGCTTCATCACCGCGTCGGTGTAGGCGTTTTCGGCCTTCAGGTACTCGATCACCTCGGGGTTGGACTTGTCCCGGAGCCAGTGGTAGCCGTCGAGGCGGGTATCCCCGTGCTGGACGAGCTTCTTGGGGACCACCTTGGCGACGGGAGGGACCGGTTCGGCGGCAGGCGCGGGTCTAGGCATGGCGAGGGCTAGAGCCGATATAAGAATGGGGCATGGACGGATGGAACGTGCTGTGGTGAACATGGCTGAGGCACCTCGACGATTCTACATCGGCCGGCGGGGGGAGCGGTTTGACCTGCTCCGCAAGCCTATGCTAGCTTGGGGTTTCGACGCCTCTCCGAGCGCGTTCTTGAGGCCGTCCCTGGCGGAATCCGATGGATAAAATCCTGCACGACTTGGGCGAACTCCTGCTGAAAGCCGTGCCGACGTTCCTGCTGGTGTGGCTGCTCTACTTCTACCTGAAGCGCGTGTTTTTCCGGCCGCTGGAAGGCGTGCTGGCCCAGCGCCGGCAGGCCACCGAGGGGACACGCAAGCTGGCCGAGGAGACCTCCGCCCGAGCCTCCGAGAAGGTGACCCAGTACGAGGCGGCCCTCCGCGCAGCCCGCGCCGAAATCTACCAGGAGCGGGAGACTTTGAGGCAGCAGTGGGGGAAGGAGCATGCCGCCGCCCTGGAGGAGGCGCGCGGAAAGGCCGAAGGATTGCTGTACGACGCCGGCATGCGTCTCACCGGCGAAGTGGCCGAAGCCGAGCACGACATGGACGGGTGGGCAGACTACCTCGCCGCCCAGATCACCGGGAAAATCCTGGCCGGGAGAGCGTCGTGAGACGGCTGGCCGTTTGGGCTGGGGTGGCGGTGCTGGCGACCGCAGTCTTCGCGGCTGGCGCGGCTCCGGCCGAGCATGCCCCAGCCGGCCAGGGAGAGGCCGCCGATCACACCACCCTGTGGAAGGTGGCCAACTTCATCCTGCTGGCGGGCGGTTTGGGGTACTTGATCCACAAGAAAGGCGGCGCGTTTTTCGGCGCGCGCAGCGAGCAGATCCGGCAGGCCATTGACGAGGCTGCCCGGCTCAAGGGCGCAGCCGACGCGCGCTTGGCCGCTATCGAGGGGCGCCTGGCCGACCTCGGAGCGGAGATCGAGGAGTTGCGGCGCAAGGCGCGCCAGGAGGCGGCGGCCGAGGGCGAGCGGGTGCGTGCCCGGATGCGGCAGGATCTGGAGAAGGTGCAGGCCCAGGCCGAGCGGGAGATCGCTTCGGCCACTCGGGCCGCGCGGCAGCGGGTGCGCCGGTACGCCGCGGAGCTGGCTGTAGGACGGGCCGAGGGGCAGATCCGCGCGCAGATGGGCGTGGAAGTCGAGGAGGGGTTGGTGGCCTCGGCGATTCAGGAACTCGGGCGGGTGGACGGCGCGCGCCTGGATCAAGGGAGGCACGCTTAGATCATGCCGGCGGCAGTGGCATCCAGATACGCGCGGGCGCTGGCCGAGCTGGTCGCCCAGCCGGGCTCGACCCTGGATGCCGAGCACGCGGCCTCGCAACTGGACGCCGTCGCCGCGGCCCTCCAGATTTCCCCGCAACTGAAACACGTGCTGCTGTCGCCGGCGGTGCCCTCGCCCCGGAAACGCGCCCTGATCGCGCGGCTGGCGGGCGGGCTGGGACTTTCCGACCTGGTCAAGCGTTTTCTGTACGTTCTGGTGGACCACCGCCGCGTCGCGCTGCTCAAGGAAGTGCGCGAGGCCTTTGAGACCGAAATCGACCAGCGCCGCGGCGTCGTGCGGGTTGACGTCGCCAGCGCCCGCGAGCTCGCGCCGGCCCAGTGCGAGGCGCTCTCCGGCGAGCTGGTGCGCCTGACCGGGAAGCGGCCGCGCCTGCGCTTCGCGCTCGATCCGGAGCTGCTCGGGGGCCTGGTGGCGCGGGTGGGCTCGACGGTCTACGACGGCTCGGTGCGCGGGCAGTTGGCGGCGCTGCGGGAGCGGATGGCGGGAGCGGACTAGTCAAGGATTCGGTATGGCGCAGATACGAGCGGACGAGATCGAGCGGATACTCCGCCAGGAAATCGAGAACTACGATCAGGCCATCAACATCGCCGAGGTGGGCTCGGTGATCTCGGTGGGCGACGGCATCGCGCGCATTTACGGCCTGGACAAGGTGATGGCCGGGGAGCTGATCGAGTTCCCGCACGGGGTCTCCGGGATCGCACTGAACCTGGAAGAGGACCAGGTGGGCGCGGTGCTGCTGGGCGACTACTTCGAAATCTGCGAAGGCGACGAGGTGCGGCGCACGGGCCGCATCATGTCGGTGCCGGTGGGCGAGGCGCTCGTGGGGCGCGTGGTGGACGCGCTGGGCCAGCCCATCGACGAGAAAGGCCCCATCCACACCGACAAGTTCATCTCCCTGGAGCGGCAGGCCCCGGGCGTCGTGGACCGCCAGCCGGTCAAGGAGCCGCTGCAAACCGGGATCAAGGCCATTGACTCGATGATCCCCATCGGGCGCGGCCAGCGCGAGCTGATCATCGGCGACCGGCAGACCGGCAAGACCGCCCTGGTTATCGACACCATCGTCAACCAGAAGGGCGGCGACGTGGTGTGCATCTACGTGGCCATCGGCCAGAAGCGCTCGACGGTGGCCCAGGTGGTCAAGACGCTGGAAGAGTTCGGCGCCATGGACTACACCATAGTGGTGGCGGCCACGGCCTCCGACCCCGCCCCCATGCAGTACATCGCGCCCTACGCCGGCTGCGCCATGGGCGAGTATTTTCGCGACCTGGGCCGCCACGCGGTGTGCTTCTATGACGACCTCTCGAAGCACGCCGCGGCCTACCGCGAGATCTCGCTGCTGCTGCGCCGGCCCCCGGGCCGCGAGGCCTATCCCGGCGATGTCTTCTACCTGCACAGCCGCCTGCTCGAGCGCGCCTCCAAGCTCTCCGACGCCCTGGGCGGCGGCTCGCTCACCGCCATTCCGTTCATCGAGACCCAGGCCGGCGACGTCTCGGCCTACATCCCCACCAACGTCATCTCGATCACCGACGGCCAGATCTACCTGGAATCGGACCTGTTCAACGCCAACATCCGCCCGGCCATCAACGTGGGCATCTCGGTGAGCCGGGTGGGCGGCAGCGCCCAGATCCGCGCCATGCGCCAGGTGGCGGGCCGGCTGCGCCTGGACATGGCCCAGTTCCGCGATCTGGCCGCCTTCGCCCAGTTCGGCTCGGACCTGGACAAGGCTTCCCTCGACCAGTTGAACCGGGGCCGGCGGTTGACCGAGATTCTCAAGCAGGACCAGTACCAGCCCCTGCCGGTCGAGAAGCAGGTCCTCATCCTCTTCGCGGGCACGAACGGTTACTTGGACGACCTGCCCGTCGAGCAGTGCCGCAAGTTCGAAGAGGAGCTCTACCGCTTCACCGACAACGCGCATCCGGGGGTCCTCGAGGAGATCCGCACCGAGAAGAAGCTGAGCGACGACTTGATAGCCCGCCTGCACGCCCTGGTCAAGGAATGCAAGGAGCGTTTCGCCGCCGAGCCGCGGAGCTGAGCTATGCCCTCCCTCATCGACCTGCGGCGGCGCATCCGATCGGTGCGCAATACGCAGCAGGTGACCAAGGCGATGAAGATGGTCTCAGCGGCCAGGCTGCGCCGGGCGCAGGACCGCGTGCTGGCGGCGCGTCCTTACGCGGCCATGTTCCGCGCCGTGCTGGCCGATGTGGCCGCGGCGGTGGCCGCCGACGAGCGCCTGGGTTCGCATCCGCTGCTGGCGCGGCGGCCCGAGGAGCGCATCCTGCTGGTGCTGATTACCGCCGACCGCGGCCTGGCCGGGGCCTTCAACACCAATCTCAACAAGGCGGCACTCCATTTCCTGGACGGGCACTCCGCCGCCGCGGTCGAGCTGATGACGCTGGGGCGCAAGGGGCGCGATTTCTTCCGCAAGCGCAGAGTGGCGATCGCGGGCGAGCGCCTGGGGCTGACCAAGCAGGTGCAGTATGCGGATGCCGCCTCCATCGCCGGCCAGTTGGCGGAGCGCTTCGCGCGGGCCGAGGTGGACGCGGTCTACCTGCTGTACAACGAGTTCAAGTCCATCATGGCGCAACGGCTGGCGGTGGAGCGCGTGCTGCCCGTCGAGGTGCCCGCCGGGGCGCGGCGCCTGGATTACATCTACGAGCAGCCGCCCGAGCAGTTGCTCGCGGCGCTGCTGCCGCGTTACGTCGAGATCGCCCTCTATCATGCGCTGCTCGAGTCCGCCGCCGCCGAGCACGCCGCGCGCATGACCGCCATGGACGCGGCCACCACCAACGCCGGCGAGATGATCGGGAAGCTCACCATTTACATGAACCGCGTGCGGCAGGCCAGCATCACCAAGGAGATCATCGAGGTGGTGAGCGGCGCCGCCGGGCTGGAGTGAGCGAGGAGGATTCAAGATGAGCACAACGCCCACGGTTATCGGACGCGTGGTTCAGGTGGCCGGGCCCGCCGTGGACATCCAGTTCCCCGAGGGAAAGGTTCCCGTGATCTACACGGCCGTTCGCATCACCAGCGCCGGGTTCGATGCGCCGCAGCCCATCGACATCATCGTGGAAGTGGCGCAGCACATCGGGGAGAGCCGCGTGCGCGCCATCGCGCTTCAGCCCACCGAGGGCCTGGTGCGCGGCATGCGCGCCGAAGGCCTGGGCCGTCCCGTCGAGGTGCCCGTCGGGCCCCAGACGCTGGGGCGCGTGATGAACGTCATCGGCGAGCCCGTGGACCACATGGGTCCTATCGAGACCGAGCTGCGCTACCCCATTCACCGGCACGCTCCCACCTTCGACGAGCAATCGACCGATCTGGTGATGCTCGAGACCGGCGTGAAAGTCATCGACCTCATCGAGCCCTTCCTCAAGGGCGGCAAGATCGGCCTGTTCGGCGGCGCCGGCGTGGGCAAGACCGTGATCATCATGGAGATGATCCACAACATCGCCCTGCACCACGGCGGCATCTCGGTGTTCTCCGGCGTGGGCGAGCGCACGCGCGAGGGCAACGACCTGTGGCTGGACATGCAGCGGGCCGGGGTCATCGACCCGAAGGACTGGCGAAAGTCCAAGGCCGCGCTCATCTACGGGCAGATGACCGAGCCGCCCGGCGCGCGGCTGCGGGTGGGCCTCTCCGGGCTGACCGTGGCCGAGTATTTCCGTGACCAGGGCCAGGACGTGCTGCTGTTCATCGACAACATCTTCCGCTTCACGCAGGCCGGCAGCGAAGTCTCGGCGCTGCTGGGACGGATGCCTTCGGCCGTGGGCTACCAGCCCAACCTGGCCAGCGAGCTGGGCGAGCTTCAGGAGCGCATCACCTCAACCAAGACAGGCTCGATCACTTCGGTGCAGGCCATCTATGTGCCGGCCGACGACTACACCGACCCGGCGCCGGCGACCACCTTCGCGCACCTGGACGCGACCACGAACCTGTCGCGCCAGATTGTGGAGCTGGGCATCTACCCGGCAGTGGACCCCCTGGCGTCCACCTCGCGCATCCTCGACCCGCGCATCGTGGGCCTGGAGCACTACGCCGTGGCCCAGCAGGTCAAGCAGATCCTCCAGCGCTACAAGGACCTGCTGGACATCATCGCCATTCTGGGCATCGACGAACTCTCCGACGAGGACAAGCTCATCGTGGCGCGCGCCCGCAAGATCCAGCGCTTCCTCTCGCAGCCCTTCCACGTGGCCGAGCAGTTCACCGGGCAGAAGGGCAAGTACGTCAAGATCGCCGACACCATCAAGGGCTTCCAGGGCATCGTCAAGGGGCAGTACGACGACATTCCCGAGCAGGCCTTCTACATGAAGGGGCCCATCGAGGAAGCGCTCGAGCACGCCGAGCAGTTGAAGGCGCGAGGCTGAAGCCATGGCGGAGACGTTCCTGCTGGAGGTGGCCACGCCCGAGAAGCTGCTGGTGCACGAGCAGGCCTCCGAGGCTCAGATCCCGGCGGCCAACGGCTACGTAGGCATCCTGCCCGGCCACGCCGCGCTGCTGGCCGAACTCGGCTCGGGCGCGCTCTCCTACACCGCCGCGGGCCAGCGCCGCTCGCTCACCGTCACGGGCGGCTGGCTCGAAGTCGCCCACGACCACGTCCGGGTGCTGGCGGATGGGGCGGAAGAAACACGGTGAGTAGGACCGCTGTCCCTCCGTGGAGAGCTACTTCCCGCTCAACTGGGTCGGCGGCGGGGCGGCCGCAGGCTATCGGCTGGCCGGAGCCATGGCTATGACCGGCTATGGCGGGGAGATCACCGGGGCGGGCACGAACCCGGCAATGTGCACCTGTGCCGCATTGCCAAGGAGCGTGGCCTCACCGATACCTTCGACCCTTGGGAAGTCGAAATCTACGAGTGGACCGCTGGTGACGCCATGCCCCGCAGGCTGACCGATTTCCCGCGCATCCCCTGAAGACTTACTATCTCCAGAAGGACGGCGAGGACAACTACTACCTGGTGAACGAGCCGTTTGACTACGACAACCTGAAGACCTGAACTGCTAAGCGTCTGCTACGGAATAACCTGCTTATCCGACACAAGCAGGAATTCCTGTGCCACGCCCTGGCACAGACATTCTTGTCTCTGTGTTCGCCGCTCAAGCCGGTTCTTTTGCGGCTTCTCGCGGTCGCGGCTCCGAAGGTCTAACGGAGCCGCGACCGTCAGGAAGCGGTTGGGCATTCTCCAGGGAGCAGACACATAGGCAGGCAGGAATGCCCGTGCCACAGCGCGCTCAGATACGTGATCGTATTTGCGACATGGGGTACTAAGGGTTGGGATAGTTGATCACGCCCCGGTACCTCAGCACGAGAGTGAGCTGTTTGAAGTCAGCCACCCCG